>NZ_JBEYZY010000009.1:0-109307 GCF_040646295.1 Streptomyces sp. NPDC046197
CGTGGGCGCCGTGGGCGCCGTGGGCGCCGTGGGCGCCGTGGGCGCCGTGGGCGCCGTGGGCGCCGTGGGCGCCGTGGGCGCCGTGGGCGCCGTGGGCGCCGTGGGCGCCGTGGTCAGCGGATCCTTCCGCGTGCCTTCAGGGGCACCGAAGGAAGCTCCGGCGCAGACAGCGGAGTCCCCTCGTACCCCTTCACCTCCCCGAACCGGGTCCCTGTCATCCAGTCCTCACGAGCCTGCACGATCTCTTCCTGGGACCGTCCGATCCAGTTCCAGAACATGATGAGCTCCTCCTCGAACGGCTCACCGCCCAGGAGCATCAGGCCGGCGTCCGACTCGGCGCGCAGGGGGAGTCCGGTGCGGCCGCAGCCCAGGTAGAGCATCGAACCGGTCAGGACCGGCACGCCGTCGACCTGGGCCTCGCCGGACATGGACAGCACGGCGTACTCGAAGTCCGGGTCCAGCGGGAGACGCACGTCCGTCCCGCGATCGAGCGCCAGGTCGGCGCCGACGATCGGGCTGTACGCCGTGCCGGGCGAGGTCGCGCCGTCGAGCTCGCCGAGGATCACCGTGGCTCTCAGACCCGGTGCCGTGACGACGGGCAGCTCGGCGTGGTGTTCGAAGCGCGGGTCGGTGTGCCGGTGGCTGTCGGGCAGGGCGACCCAGAGCTGGGCTCCGTGCAGGAACCGGGCGTGCGACCGGGGGCTCTCCTCCGAGTGGCTGATCGCCCGGCCGGAGGTCATCAGGCCCAGTTCGCCGGGGCGAATCAGCTGCAGGCTGCCGGTCGAGTCCCGGTGCAGCACCTCCCCCTCGTGCAGCCAGCTCACCGTCTGCAGGCCCATGTGCGGGTGTGGGGGCACCTGCATGCCGGGCTCGTCGGCGATGTCGTCGGGGCCGTAGTGATCGACGAAGCACCAGGCGCCCACCATGCGGCGGCCCAGGTTCGGCAGCAGGCGGCGCACTTCGGTGGACTCGCCGAGCCTGACGCCGCGAGGGCTGAGGAGTTCGCGCACGGGCTCCGCCACCACGAAACCACGGCCGCCGCACACGGCAGGAACCGCCTCGCGATCAAGATTGCTCATGGCGCCCAACCTAGACCCGCGGGGGCTGTTCCGTCAGCGCGTCGCCCGGCCTGCGTCAGGAGGCCGCCCGGTCGGGCTCCGATCACCGGGGCCGGACGACAGCCGCCCCGGGTGGTGGAATTTTCAACCATCTGGCTCTGTTGTCGGCGGGGAAGGAGGTCACGAGTGGACAGCACGTACTACGAGCACGGAACGCCGGCGGAGCGCTGGGAGCGCGCGCGGACGTTCTTCGACGCCAGCGACTACGTCGCCGCGGCACGCGTCCTGGACGGGCTGGTCGAGGAGGTGCCGGAGCAGACCGGACCCCGGCTGCTGCTGGCGCGCGCTTACTATCACTCGGCCCAACTTCGGCGCGCCGAGACCCAGTTGCGCCTCATCGTCGAGCGCGACCCGGTGGAGCACTACGCCCGGCTCATGCTGGGGCGCACCCTCCAGCGGCAGGGGCGTCACGAGGAGGCGCAGTCGCATCTGCGGATCGCCTCGGCCCTCGCCGGCGACTTCGAGTCCGTCTGAGGCGGTGACCGCCCGCTCGGGGCCCGGTTCCCGAGGGGAGCCGGGCTCCTTGGCGTGCGGGGCGGCAACCCGGTCTGGCGGTGGGCAGGACGTCAGGCCGTGGCATGCTGGCGTGATGGCATCTCCCAGCCCGCGTACGCCCGTTGCCGAGCAGGTCGAGGAACTCCTGGCCCCGGGAGGCCCGTTGCCCATCGTGGCGGCGGGTGACCTGGTGCTGCGACGCGGCACCCCGCCGTTCGACGGCCAGTTGGAGCCCGCGCTGCTCGCCCGGTTCGTCGAGGCACTGCGCAGCACCATGCACGCCGCGCCGGGCGTGGGCCTGGCCGCGCCGCAGGTAGGTGTGCCGTTGCGGATCGCGGTCGTCGAGGACACGGCACCGGTGCCCCAGGAGGTACGGCAGGCCCGCGGGCGGGTGCCGCAGCCGTTCCGCGTGCTGGTCAATCCGTCCTACGAGCCGGTCGGCACCGCGCGTGCCGCCTTCTTCGAAGGCTGTCTGAGCGTCCCGGGCTGGCAGGCGGTGGTGGCGCGGCACGCCACGGTGCGGCTGCGGGCCCACGACGAGCAGGGGGCCGCGGTGGACGAGGAGTTCAGCGGCTGGCCGGCGCGGATCGTGCAGCACGAGACGGACCACCTCGACGGCCTCCTGTACCTCGACCGCGCCGAGCTGCGCTCGCTGTCCTCGCACGAGGCGATGGCGCGGCTCTGGACGCAGCCGACACCGAAGGAGGCCGCGCGGGCCCTGGGCTTCGAGCTGCCGTAGCGCACCGCACCGGCCCGCCGGGGCGGTCAGCAGCGGTACCCCTCCAGCAGCCGCAGCCACACCTCGCTGATCGTCGGGTACGAGGGGACCGCGTGCCACAGGCGGTCGATCGGGACCTGTCCGGCGACGGCGATGGTCGCCGAGTGGAGCAGTTCGCCGACACCGGGGCCGACGAAGGTGACGCCGCGCAGGATCTCCTCGTCGAGGTCGACGACCATGCGGGCGCGGCCACGGTAGCCGTCGGCGTACAGGCCGGCCCCGGCGACCGAGGCGAAGTCCACGTCGACGGCACGGACGCGGTACCCGGCCTGCTCCGCCTCCGCCAGCGACAGGCCCACGGCGGCGGCCTCGGGGTCGGTGAAGACGACCTGGGGGACGGCATGGTGGTCCGCCGTCGAGGCGTGCGCTCCCCAGGGATCGGTTTCCAGCAGGGGCACGCCCGCGGCCCGGGCGGCGATGGCGGCACCGGCGATCCGGGCCTGGTACTTGCCCTGGTGGGTGAGCAGGGCCCGGTGGTTGACGTCGCCGACGCCGTACAGCCAGGTGCTGCCGGTCACCCGCAGCGTGTCGTCCACTTCCAGCCAGGAACCCGGCTCCAGGCCCACGGTGTCCAGGCCGAGGTCCTCGGTGCGGGGCGCGCGTCCGGTGGCGAAGAGGATCTCGTCGGCCTCGATACGGTCGCCGGTGCCGGTGACCGCGACGACGGTGCCGTTCTCCCGGGTCACCCACTCCAACGAGGTGCCGGTGCGGACGTCGGCGCCGGCCTCGGTGAGCGCCTCGGCGACCAGCTCACCGGCGAAGGGCTCCATGCGGGACAGCAGTCCCTTTCCGCGTACGAGCACGGTGACCCGGGAGCCGAGGGCCTGCCAGACGGTGGCCATCTCGGTGGCCACCACTCCGCCGCCGACCACGATCAGCCGTCCCGGCACCTGCTTGGCACTGGTGGCCTCACGGCTGGTCCACGGCTTGACGTCGGCCAGGCCCGGCAGGTCGGGCAGCTGGGCCCGGCTGCCGGTGCAGACCGCGACGGCGTGCCGGGCGGTCAGCACCGTCCGCTCGCCGTCCGGGCCGGTCACCGTCACCGTGCGGGCACCGGCCAGACGGCCGTGCCCGCGGTGGAGTTCGGCGCCGATGCCGTCGACCCACTGGACCTGGCCGGTGTCGTCCCAGTGGGAGGTGAACCCGTCCCGGCGGGCGAGGACCGCGGTCGCGTCGAGGGGGCCCTGCACCGCCTGGCTCAGGCCCGGCAGGCGGCGGGCGTCGGCGCGGGCGATGACCGGGCGCAGCAGTGCCTTGCTGGGCATGCAGGCCCAGTACGAGCACTCGCCGCCGACCAGCTCGCTCTCCACGATCGCGGTGGCGAGGCCGGCGGCGCGCGTGCGCTCGGCGACGATCTCCCCCACGGGTCCGGCACCGAGCACCACGACGTCGTACGCGATGGATTCCGTTTCCGTCATGGGGTCAGTCTGTCGGGTGGTGTGCCAGGTGGCCACACGGGTACGCGCGCGGAATAGCCGTAGGGTCGGCCGTGTTGTGCCGACGGCTTCGCCCCGACACCAGGAAGAGGGAATTCGCCATGAGCAGCACCGTGGAGCTCACCAAGGAGAACTTCGACCAGACGGTCACGGACCACGACTTCGTTCTCATCGACTTCTGGGCGTCCTGGTGCGGGCCGTGCCGTCAGTTCGCGCCGGTCTACGAGAAGGCGGCCGAGGACAATCCCGACCTGGTCTTCGGGAAGGTGGACACCGAGGCCCAGCCGGAGCTGGCGGCGGCCTTCGGGATCCAGTCCATTCCGACCCTGATGATCGTCCGCGACCAGGTGGCCGTGTTCGCACAGCCGGGCGCGCTGCCCGAGGCCGCCCTCACCGACGTGATCGGGCAGGCCCGCAAGCTGGACATGGACGAGGTGCGCAAGGCGGTCGCCGAGCAGCAGGCGCAGGCGGAGCAGGACGGCCAGTAGGGGCTCCTCACCACGGCATCCGTACGGCCGGCTGTCACAACCCGGTACGGCCGGCACGACCCGGCAGGGCTTTCCCACGGCGCGCAGGGCCCCTCCGCGATGGCGGAAAGGGGCCCTTCCGTGTTCCGGCCCGCCCGGTCCCGATCCCCTGTCCGCCTCGCCGTGTTCCGGCCCGGTCAGCTGGATTCGCGGTGGACCACCGTCGCGCCCAGCGCCTTGTGCGTCTCGGGCACGGCGCCGGGGTCGCGCACGGCCCGGTCGACCAGTTCGGCGAGGTCGCGGCCGGAGGGCAGTTCGAGGTGGACCGTGCTGAGCCGGGGGCGCAGCAGCCGGCCCAGCATGAGGTCGTCCGCGCCGATCACGGCCGTCTCCTCCGGGATGCGGACACCTTCGTCCTGCAGGGCGCGCATCAGGAGCATCGCGTACTCGTCGTTGTAGGCGAACACCGCGTCCAGGCCGAGGCCGCGCCAGCGTGCGGCGAGCAGGGCCGCGGCTCGCTCCTCGAAGGCGAGGGGCAGCGCGGTGACCGTGCCGTCGGTGCCGTGCAGGGCACGGCGTACGCCGTCGAGGCGGGGCCGGGAGTAGGGCTCCAGACCGGGTTCCCCGGGCACGACCACGCCGATGCGGCGCCGGCCGCGGGCGTACAGGTGGGCGCCCGCGCAGTGGCCGACGGACTCGTGGTCCATGAGCAGGGCGTGGGCTCCGTCGACGGGCTCCGGTCCGAGGATGACCACGGCGCGGGCGCCGGAACGCTTGAGCACCGCCACCCCGTCGGGGCCGAGGCCCGAGCCGGGCACCAGGACGGCGACGGGCCGAAGCTCGGCCCAGGCCCGGGCGGCCTCGTCACCGTGCAGGCCGACGGTGCCGTACTGCACGACGGTGTAGTCGAGGCGCCCGAGGGCCCACTGGAGTTCGTTGATGAACTGGCTGTAGAGGGGGCCGGCCGGAATGGCGGGGGCGGGCATCAGCACCATGCGGCTGTGCCCGGCGCGCAGGCTGCGGGCGGCGGCGTGCGGCACGTACCCGAGTTCCCTGGCGGCCTCCTGGACCCGGCGGCGCGTGGGCTCGCTGATCCGCACGGCACCGGTGTTGTTCAGGACGTAGGAGACGGTCGCGCGCGAGACGCCGGCCAGGCGCGCCACGTCGGCGCTCGTGGGCGCGGAGCGCGGTCCGGGCGGCGGGGGCGCGGGCGGTTTCGGTATCTGCACCATGACGCACCGCATCTTGGCAGAAGCCGGGGCGGCGGCAGGGGGCGGGTCCGGGACGGGACGGGGACGAGACAGGGACGGGAAGGAGACGGGACGGGGACGGGGCGCCCGACCCACTGGCGAACACGTTCGTAACAAACTTGTTCGCACCGAACATGTTCGTTACCGTGTCGGCATGACAGCACGCCCCACGAACCCGCGCAGCCGCCGTGAACGTCCGGCCAAGCCCGCTCTGACCAGGGAGGGCATCGTCGCCGCCGCCGTCGCCGTCCTGCGCGCCGAAGGCCTGGAGAAGGTGACGATGCGACGCCTGGCCCAGGAGCTCGACACCGGCCCGGCCTCGCTGTACGTGTACGTGCGCAACACCGCCGAGCTGCACGCGGCCGTTCTGGACGAGCTGCTCGGCACGGTCGGGCCGCCGTCCGCCGAGGGCAGCTGGCGTGACCGTCTGGAAGGACTGCTGACCGCGTACACCGCGATGCTCTTCGAGCACCCGGGCATCGCCCGTTCCGCCCTCACGGCGCGGCCCAGCGGCCCGCACTACCTGAACCTGATCGAGACGCTGCTGGTGCTGCTCGCCGAGGGCGGGGTGCCGCCCGCGCAGGCCGCATGGGGTGTGGACCTGCTGCTCCAGCACGCCACCGCCACGGCCGCCGAACACAGCGGGCGCGACGCCTCGGGCTCCGTCCAGGACGAGTGGGACGCCCTGACCCGCGCCCTGCACGGCGCCTCGGAGCGGACCCATCCGCACATCGCGGCACTCGCCGGCCCACTGCTGTCCGGAACGCCCGAGGACCGTCTGTCCTGGGGCCTGCGAACGCTGATCAACGGGATCGAACGCACAGCCGTTCCCGACTGACCCGACCAGCCACTCCCATCCGACCCCAGGAGGGTCCCATGGCCATGCCCCATCACCCCATAGCCGTGATCGGCGCCGGACTCGGCGGGCTCACCCTCGCCCGCGTCCTGCACGTGCACGGCATCGAGGCGGCCGTCTTCGACCTCGACGCCTCCCCCTCCGCCCGCACCCAGGGCGGCATGCTCGACATCCACGAGGACTCCGGCCAGGAGGCGCTGCGTGCCGCCCGGCTGCATGAGCGGTTCCGGGAACTCGTCCTGCCGGGCGGCGAGGCCACCCGGGTCCTCGACCAGCACGCCACGGTCCTCATGGACGAGGCCGACGACGGCACCGGCGGGCGCCCGGAGGTCGACCGCGGCGACCTGCGCGGCCTCCTGCTCGGCTCACTGCCCGAGGGCACCGTCCGCTGGAACGCCAAGGTCACCGGCGCGCGGCCGCTGGACGGCGGACGCCACGAGGTGACCCTCGCCGACGGTTCGGTCTTCACCACCGACCTGCTGGTCGGCGCCGACGGTGCCTGGTCGCGGATCCGGCCCCTGGTCTCGGCCGCGCGGCCCGCCTACAGCGGCGTGTCGTTCGTCGAGGCCGACCTGCTGGAGGCCGACGTACGCCACCCGGTGACCGCCGAGGTGGTCGGCACCGGGTTCTTCTTCGCGCTCGGCGCGGGCAGGGGCTTCCTGGCCCACCGCGAGACCGACGGCAGCGTGCACGTGTACGTGGCGGTCCGGGCCCCTGAGGACTGGCTCGACGGTATCGACTTCACCGACACCGAGGGAGCGAAGGCCCGACTGCTGGAGCACTTCGCCGACTGGGACAAGACCCTGCGGGCCCTGATCAGCGAGGCCGACGGCGCGCTGGTGCCGCGGCGGATCCACGCCCTGCCGGTCGGTCACCGCTGGGACCGCGTCCCCGGCGTCACGCTGCTGGGCGACGCCGCCCACCTGATGTCCCCGTTCGCCGGCGAGGGCGCCAACCTCGCCATGCTCGACGGCGCCGAACTGGCCCAGTTCCTGGCCGCCCGGCCGGGCGACGTCGAAGCCGCGCTGGCCGCCTACGAGGAGAAGCTCTTCGCGCGCGGCGAGGCCGCCGCGGCCGGATCGGCCGCCAACGCGGACCTGCTCTTCCGCGACGACGCGCCGCAGGGGCTGCTGGAGATGTTCGCCGACCACGGCTGAGCCGAGCTCACTTCTGCGGCTCGGCACCCCTGTCGGTGCACGCACAGGTCACGCGCGCGACCAGGTCGTGCCAGCCGGCCTGCACCCGCTCCATCGGCATCCCGCACTCCTTGGTCAGATGGTGGACCAGAGCGGGGTCGAGATATCCCATCAGCGTCTGCGCGAGGAGCTCGCTGTCCGCGTGCGGAACCACTTGCCGCAGCAGCATGGCCAGGTGGGCGTGGTGAACCTGGCGGGCCGGTACGGAAAAGCGTCGTTGCGGCCCGGGATCGGCCGCGAGCTGCAGCTCCAGCTCGTCGGCGGCCCGCCGCAGGGCGGCGCAGCCGAAGGCGCTCAGCCGCTCCCGTGGCGGCGCGCCCGGGCCCAGCGGGGGCGGACCGCTGAGGAACGCGGCCTGGAATTTTTTCTCGGAGTGGTCCAGCAGAGCCCTGAGCAGGCCGGTGCGGTCGCCGAAGCGGCGGAAGACGGTGCCCTTGCCCACGTTGGCGGCCGCCGCCACGGCCTCCATCGTGACGGCGCAGGCGCCGTGCTCGGCCACCAGGCGGGCGGCCGCGTCCAGCAGCCGGGCCCGGTTGCGTGCCGCGTCGGCCCGCAGGCAGGGCTCGTCCTCACCGGCGCCGAGTTGGATCAGCACCGGCGTCTTCACGGGCTCCTGAGGGTCGGCAAAGGGCGGCGGGGCGCTGGGCATGAAGACAGCGTAAAGCATGGGGAACAAAACTGGACCGCGGTCCGGTTATCCTGGTAGGAAATTAACCGGACCTCGGTCCGGATCGTGACGCCAGTGTTTCAGCCTCTTGTTTGGAGTCCCCCATGTCTGTTCGCATCCTCGCGCTCGTCGGCAGCCTTCGGGCCGGTTCGCACAACCGTCAGCTTGCCGAGGCGGCGGTGAAGCTCGCCCCCGAGGGCGCCGAGGTGGAGGTGTTCGAGGGTCTGGCCGACATCCCCTTCTACAACGAGGACATCGACGTCGAGGGCAACGTGCCGGCCGCCGCCGCCAAGCTGCGCGAGGCCGCCCGGGCCGCCGACGCCTTCCTGCTCTTCTCCCCCGAGTACAACGGCACCATCCCGGCCGTTCTGAAGAACGCCATCGACTGGCTGTCCCGCCCCTACGGCGCCGGCGCCTTCGGCGGCAAGCCCGTCGCCGTCATCGGCACCGCCTTCGGCCAGTACGGCGGCGTCTGGGCGCAGGACGACACGCGCAAGGCCGTGGGCATCGCAGGCGGCAAGGTGATCGAGGACCTCAAGCTGTCGATCCCGGGCTCCGTGACCCGCTTCGCCGAGACCCACCCGGTCGACGACGCCGAGGTCGCCGCGCAGCTGACCGAGGTCGTCGCCCGCCTGCACGGCCACGCCGGCGAGGCCGTGGCCGCCTGACCGGCCGACCGGATCACCGGTGGGCGCCGAACCGGTGCGCACGGGAAGGGACCGGCGCTCTCGCAGCTCCGGCCCCTTCCCGTGTCCGGACGGCGCGGGGCGGTGCAGGGCAGGGGGCGGTGCAGGGCGCAGTGCAGGGCAGGGGCGGTGCTGTGCGGTGCAGGGCGGTGCAGTGCAGGGCAGGGGCGGTGCTGTGCGGCGCGGCTCGGCTCGGCTCGGCTCAGTCCAGCTCGGCGAGGCGCCGGACGGCCCGGGACGCGAAGCGCTCGATCCACCCCGCCGGCTCACCCACGCGCGGCGCGAGGATCACCGTGTCGACACCGAGCTTCGTGTATCCCTCGACGTCCCGCAGGAAGGCGTCGAGGTCCTCGTCGGTGACCGCCTCGCCGGTGCAGGCGATCGTCTTGCGGATCGCGTCGTAGTCCCGCCCCACGGCGTCGCAGTGCCCGCGCAGCACATCGAACTTGTGCCGCAGCTCCTGGGGGGAGGCGGGGATCAGGTTGCAGGCGTCGGCGTACTGGGCGACGAGGCGCAGGGTCTTCCGCTCGCCACCGCCGCCGATCAGGATCTCCGGGTGCGGCGAGCTCAGCGGCGGCGGCACGCACAGGGGCTCGGTGAGCCGGTAGTGCTTGCCCTCGAAGGGGCCAACCGCCTGCGGGTCCCACATCCGGAGGCAGATCCGCAGGGTTTCCTCCAGCCGTTCGAAGCGCTCCGCGAGCGGCGGGAAAGGCACGCCCAGGCCGTGGTGCTCCCGCTCGTACCAGGCCGCCCCGATGCCCAGCGTGGCCCGTCCGCCGGACAGCACGTCGAGCGTGGTGGCGATCTTCGCGAGGAGTCCCGGGTACCGGTACGTCACCCCGGTCACCAGCGCGCCGAGCTGCACCGTGGAGGTGTGGGCGGCCAGAAAGCCCAGCGTGGTGTACGCCTCCAGCATGGGGTCCTCGGCGCCGCCGTTGAACTCCATCTGGAAGTAGTGGTCCATGACCGACAGCCAGCTCACGCCCGCCGCCTCGGCCGCCTGTCCCGCGGCGGCCAGTTCGGCGCCGAGGGCGGCGGCGCCTTCCGTGTGGTTGAACCGGTTGATGTGCACGCCGACCCGCATGGCCGTCTCCGTTCGCCCGGACCGTCACCGTCCCTTGCGACGCTAGGTCTTCGAGCGTGCTCCAAGTCAAGGTTCACCGCCGTGTCGGGCCGGACGGTCACCGGGCGGACTGCGCCGAACGGCCGGGCGCGCACCGGCATCGGACCGGGCGACCCGAACCGGGTGACCGGAATATGCGGGTCCACAGTGCCGTCGGCGGGGAACGTGCTTGGTGGGGTGGTGTCCGCGGACCTGACGCCGTCCCGCACCGTGGCCGTACGAGCCGCCAGGATCTCGCGCAAGGAGGAACCATGACGCCCGTCCCGCCCCCGTTCGACCCCGAGCTCACCGCAGCCCTGGAGACGCTCAGGGACATGCTGCCGCCGCGTTTCACCATGGAGGACGTCGAGGCGGCACGGCAGGGCCCGGGCATGGAGCTGCTGGACGCGCTGGACCTGACGATGGACGGCGCCTTCGAGGTGGAGGACCGTGCGGTGCCGGGTCCGGAGGGTGCACCCGACATCTCCCTGCTGATCTGCCGCCCGACCGGGCCGCGGCCGGACGTGCTCCGGCCCGTCATCTACCACGTCCACGGCGGGGGCATGGTCCTCGGCAGCAGCAGGGTCGGCGTCAACGCGCCCCTGGCCTGGGCGAGGGAACTGGACGCGATCGTGGTGTCGGTGGAGTACCGGCTGGCGCCGGAGCATCCGCATCCCGCGCCGGTGGAGGACGTGTACGCGGGCCTGCTGTGGACGGCGGAGCACGCCGGGGAACTCGGCGGCGACCCCGGGCGGATCGTCATCGCCGGGGCGAGCGCGGGCGGTGGACTGACCGCCGCGCTCGCCCTGCTCCTGCGGGACCGCAAGGGCCCGCGGCCGATCGGGCAGATGCTGATGTGCCCCATGCTGGACGACCGCAACGACACACCGTCCGTCCACCAGATGGCGGGCACGGGCGTGTGGGACCGTGCGGCCAACGAGACCGGCTGGACCGCGCTGCTGGGCGACCGGCGCGGCGGCCCGGACGTGTCACCGTACGCAGCCCCGGCCCGCGCCGAGGACCTCTCCTCCCTGCCGCCCGCCTTCCTGGACGTCGGCTCCGCGGAGACCTTCCGCGACGAGGTCGTCACGTACGCCTCGCGCATCTGGCAGGCCGGCGGTGTGGCCGAACTCCACGTCTGGCCGGGCGGCTTCCACGGCTACGACGCCTTCGCGCCGCAGGCGGCACTGTCGCGTGCCACGCGAGCGGCGCGCACGGACTGGCTGCGCAGGCTGCTTGCGGCGGCCGTCAGCGAGAGGGCGTGAGCGGAAGGTCGTCCGTGTACCCGTTCACCGGTCGCTCGATCTTCTCGACCGTACGGGCGTCGAGCGCGGCCTCGGCGGTCCTGGTGCCCAGGGTGCCGTGGGGGTGCCAGGTGCCGGTGACGGCCACCCAGGTGTTGGCGGGCAGGGCGGGATCACCGTAGATCCGTACCTTCACGGACTGGGCGTCCGCGGCGCAGCACGAGATGATGATCCGGGTCAGGTACCAGCTGCCGCCCCGCTTGTCGGGCGTGACGAAACCGGTCATCCGGATGCTGCGGCCCTTGATGGACTGCGCGCGGTCCTGCTGCGCCCGGCCGGTGAACTCGGAAAGGGTCATCGGGACCGGCGAGGTCGTGGGCAGCGGGTCGAAGTGCTTCTGCTGCGCGACGGCCTTGGGGGCCTCGCGGGAGGCGGTGTACGCGCCGAGGGCCGGCGGGGCGTAGAAGAGCAGACTCAGTGCGGGCAGGAACAGCAGCCAGGCGACGCGGGGGACGGTCGAGTGGTCGTGGCCGTGCGCGTGCCCGTGGTCGCTTTGGTCGTGGCCGTGAGGGCTGCCTTCCCGGTCGTGGCCGTCGTCGTCGGGGACGCCCGCTTCGTGGGTGCCCGGGTCGTGGACGCCGGCACCGGGCCCCGCGCTCTCGTGACCGGTGCCGTGTTCGTCGGTGACCGGCGGCTTCGGGCGTGACACCGCCTCCGCCACGCCCAGCACGAGCAGTACCGCGCCCGACGCGATGAGCATCGGACGCATTCCCTCCCGGACGTATCTCAGGCACAGGTCGGTGAAGAGGGAGACGTGCAGCAGGCCGAGGCCGCTGAGTACGAGCAGGGTCACCTGCAGCGGGCGTTTCACAGCAGGGCCCCTCCGATCAGCACGCTGGACAGGACGGCGACGACCGTGGTGGCAGCGGAGAACCGGGACGCGAAGGCCCGGCCGAACGTGCCCGCCTGAAGGGCGATGAGCTTCAGGTCGACCATGGGTCCGACCACCATGAACGTCAGCCGCGCGAGCGGCGAGAAACCGGTGAGCGAGGCCGCGACGAAGGCGTCGGCCTCCGAGCACACCGCGAGCAGCACGGCGAGCCCTGCCAGGAACAGCACCGACAGCCAGGGCGAGCCGGAGAACGTGTCCAGCACGGAGCGCGGGACCGCCACGTTGAAGGTGGCGGCCGCCATGGCACCGACCACGAGGAAGCCGCCCGCGTGCAGGAAGTCGTGCTGGAAGCCGAGCCGGAACTCCGTCCAGCGGCTGTGTCCCGGCCGGTGTCCGGTGTGCCGCACGGTCGGGCGGAGCCACTTCTCGCGGCCCAGGAAGAGCCACAGCCAGCCCATGACGGCGGCGGTGGCGAGCGAGGCCAGCAGCCGGGCCAGCACCATGGCGGGGTTGCCCGGGAAGGCGATGGCCGTGGCGGTCAGCACCACCGGGTTGATCGCGGGCGCCGACAGCAGGAACGCGAAGGCGGCGGCCGGGGTGACGCCCCGGCCGATCAGGCTGTTGGCGACCGGCACCGACGCGCACTCGCAACCGGGCAGCACGGCCCCGGCGACCCCGGCGACGGGGACGGCGAGCACCGGCCGCCTGGGCAGCACCCGGGTGAACACCCGCTCCGGCACGAACGCGTTGATGGCGCCGGACAGGGCCGTACCGAGCAGCAGGAAGGGCAGTGCCTGCACGGTGACGGCGAGACAGACGGTCCGCCAGGCCTGCAGGGCCGGAGCATCCGACCACCGCCCGACGACGAAGACCACCACGCCGGGAAGCACGGCGGCACCCAGCAGCAACAGCGGCCAGAACCGGGGCCAGCCGCGTGCGGGTGTCGCGCCGGCCGCGGCCGGGGCCGCGACGGCGGCCTGCGCCTCCCCGGCCAGTTCATCTGTCGTCTGCATACCGGCTCCGTCTGATCGGATGTTCGGCTCGAAGATAGCGGGCGACGGGCCCGTCTCCGTGCCGCACCCGCAGACGAACCCCCGAGCACACCCGTCCGCACGGGTCAGGGACGGTGGTGCGGGTCGACGGTCGGGCGGGTGTTCAGGCGGGGGTCCGTCGATGCGGGTGGCGAGGGAGTCGAGGAGTTGGTCCACGCATCGGCGGTGGTCCGCGCGCCGACCGCGCGCGTCGCCACGGACGCCGTCGCCCCGACGGCCGTCAGTAGCGCTGGGCCTTGGCCAGGCGGGGCGTCACTTGCTGCCCGGCGGACTTCCGGCTGAACGCGATGGGCTCTGCCCGCTGTCCGGGTTTGAGGTTCTGCGCACCGACGTATCTGGTCTCGACGACATGGCCGCCCGTGTCCTCGAAGTCGATCTGGACGGCGTACGAAGCGGTGTGACCGCTCTTGTTGGTGATGGCGACCAGGACGGCGGTCACACCTCCGGTCTGTGCCTTGGGCAGCCCGGTCATCGCGACTTCGGAGATCGCGTTTCCGCGCCCCTGAACGTTCTTGAGCTCCTTCTCCGCGGTCGCGGCGGCCCGGGCGGTGTCGGCCGACACGGACGCCTCGAACTCCGAGGCGCGCGCCGCCGCGGAGGAGGCCGCGGCCGAGGCCGAGGCGCGTGCCGAGGCGATGGCGGACGACGCGGAGGACGCCGGCGCGGAGGGGATCGTCCCGGAGAACGACGCCGTGTTCGGCGCCGATGGGGTGAGACCGGTGGAGGCGCCCTTGTTGCCCTTGCCGGAGCACCCCGAAACGGCGCCCGCCACGACGACACAGGCCAGAGCAGCTACCAGCAGCACGGAGATTCGGGAGGAACGATCGGGCATGGCGTCAGCGCTTCCTGCGAGAGGGACTGCAGCCCATCGTCGGTGGTGCGGGCACGGCACGCGATTCGGGGAGCCCGTCCGGGGCGCACGGGGGCGGCGGCGGCTTCGGCGGCACGGTCGGATCCGGGCCGCGGGGGCCTCCAGGACAGCACGCGACGGCGACCGGCACACGACGCGAACTCCCGTTCCGTGCCTGGGTCGTTCCGCTGCACTCCTTCTGACGTTACCGTTCAGTAGACAACGCGCTCCCGGAGGTGTCCCGCATGACGCTCGACCGTGCCGCAGGTCTGGCCGAGACCGCCCGTGCACTGGCCGACGGGGAGGTGTCGTCCCGCGGGCTGGTCGAAGAGGCCCTGGCGCGGATCGAGGCGACGCAGCCGTCCCTGAACGCCTTCCGGATCGTGCGGGCCGAGGCCGCGCTCGTCGAGGCCGACGCGGCGGACCGGGATCTGGCCGCCGGGGTGCGGCGCCCGCTGCTCGGGGTGCCCGTTGCGGTGAAGGACGACATGGACGTGGCGGGCGAGCCGACCGCGTTCGGCTGCCGGGGCGAGTTCCCGCCGGTGGCCGAGGACGGTGAGGCGGTACGGCGGCTGCGCGCGGCCGGCGCCGTGATCGTCGGCAAGACCAACACCTGCGAGTTCGGGCAGTGGCCGTTCACCGAAGGGCCGGCGTTCGGCGCGACCCGCAACCCGTGGGACACCGACCGCACACCGGGTGGCTCGTCGGGCGGTTCGGCGGCCGCGGTCGCCGCCGGGCTCGTCCCGGCCGCGCTCGGCTCGGACGGCGCCGGCTCGGTCCGTATCCCGGCCGCCTGGACGCATCTGATCGGCATCAAGCCGCAGCGCGGCCGCATCTCCACCTGGCCGCGCGGAGAGTCCTTCCAGGGCATCACGGTCAACGGCACCCTGGCCCGCACGGTCCGCGACGCCGCCCTGCTGCTGGACGCGGCGAGCGGCAACGACCCGCGGGACCCGCACCGGCCCCCGGCCCTCGACGTCCTCGCGGCGGTGGGCCGCGACCCCGGCCGGCTGCGCATCGCGCTCTCCCTCAGGCCGCCCTTCACCGCCGTACCCGCACGCCTCGATACGGAGGTACGGGACCGGGTGGTCCGACTCGCCCGGAAACTGGAGGAGTTGGGACACCACGTGGAGGAGGCCGATCCGCCCTACGGGCAGATCGGGCTGACCTTCGTGCCCCGCGCCACGGCCGGGATCGCCGAGCGGGTCCGCGACGCGCCCGATCCCGCCCTGCTCGACCCGCGCACCCACGGTGCCGCGCGGCTGGGCCGGCTGCTCGGAGGGGTTCCGCTGCGGGCGGCCCGGCGGGCCGAGGCGGTCCTGCACCGGCGCATCGGGGCGTTCTTCGAGTCGTACGACGTGGTCCTCGCGCCCACGACGGCCGCTCCCCCGCCGCGGATCGGCGCACTGCAGAACCTCGGCGGCCTGGCCACCGACCGGGCGATGATCGCCGCCTGCCCCTACGCCTGGCCGTGGAACGTGCTCGGCTGGCCCGGTGTGAACGTCCCCGCCGGCTTCGTCACCGACGGGGGCGCCTCCCCGTCCGGGCAGAGCCGGGACCTCGCAAGGCTGCCCGTGGGCGCCCAGTTGCTCGGCCCGGCGAACAGCGAACCCCTACTGGTCGCGCTCGCCGCGCAGTTGGAGGCGGAGCTGCGCTGGCACGAGCTGTGGCCGCCGGAGAGCGCCGCCGAGGACTCCCCGGCCACCCCGGCCGTCTAGGTGTGCTGTCCGGCCCCACGTGCCGGGCGCGGGCATCCCGGGTCCGGCCGTGCCGTCGTGGGAGTGCCGCGCCGGTGCGGACGTGCCCGTCCCGACGCGCCCGTCCGGACGTGCCCGTGCGTTCCCGGCCGCACTTCACCGGCCGTGGAACCGCGTTCCGCCCGTACGCTGTGACCATGGACGATGCGTCGATGGTCGGGCTGATGGGGCGGGTCACCGGAACGGTCGGGCCCGGGCTCGTCGGTGAGGTGATCGTCCGGGTGCGCGGCGGCGCGGAGCACTTCCTCGCCCATCCGGCCGACGGATCGGGCCGGATCGAGCGGGGCACGGTGGTGATGGTCGTCGAGTACCTGCCACCGAGGACGGTCTACGTCGCGGCCGCCTACGACAGTTGAGCCCGCTTCGCCGCAGGTGAGAGCCTTACGCGTCAAGATTGCAACAAGGATCCGTCAGCGTCTTCACCCGGGGCTTGCCCAGGAGCAGACTCCCTTCGTTCGGTGCCGGAAGGGCACCATGCAAAGGGGGCGTATGCCGATGATCGTCGGCGTCGTTGCGGGGGTGGCGGTCGTTGCCGTCCTCGTTGTGATCGGTCTGTTCAAGATGATGTGGCGTGTCGCGGAACCGAACGAGGCACTGATCATCTCGGGCTCCAAACACAGGACCGAGGGGCTCGAGGAGGGCATGGGATTCCGCATCGTCACCGGGCGCGGCACTCTGGTGCTGCCCGGGGTGCAGGCGGTGCGCAAGCTCTCGCTCGACCTCAACGAGACCGAACTTCACGTGGACTGCGTGACCCACCAGGGAATTCCGCTGAAGGTGCGGGGCGTGGTCATCTTCAAGGTGGGCGACGACTTCGTGTCGATCGCCAACGCGGCACGCCGTTTCCTGGACCAGCAGAAGCTGATGTCGGAGCGGGTGCACAACGTCTTCGCCGGTCATCTCCGGTCGATCGTGGGCGGGTTGACGGTCGAGGACATGATCCGCGACCGGGAGAAGCTGACCGGGCAGACCCGGGCGGCGTGCGGTACGGAGATGGAGAAGCTCGGCCTGATCGTCGACTCGCTGCAGATCCACGAGATCGAGGACCCGACCGGCTACATCCAGAACCTGGCCGCCCCGCACGCGGCGGCGGTCCAGCGGGACGCGCGCATCGCGCAGGCGGAGTCGAACCGTCTCGCCACCGAGGCGGAGCAGCAGTCGTTCGCCCGGATGGCGGAGGCCACCCGGGACAGCGAGATCCTGCAGGCCGGCTATCAGGCCGAGCGGGACAAGGCGGCGGCGAAGGCCCGGCAGGCCGGTCCGCTCGCCGACGCGGGCGCCCGGCAGGAGGTCGTCGTCCAGGAGACCCGGGTCGCCGAGCTGGAGGCCCACCGGCGGGAGCAGCAGCTCCAGGCGGACGTCCGCAAGCCGGCGGACGCCAAGGCGTACGAGAAGCGCACGCTGGCCGAGGCCGAGCGCGATGCGCGGATCTCGGCGGCGCAGGCCAAGGCGAAGGAGACGGAGCTCGCTGCGGCGGCCGAGGCGACCCGGGTCAAGACGGCCGCGGGCGCCGAGGCGGAGGCCACGAAGACCCGGGGTACCGCCACGGCCGCGGCGACCCGGGCCACCGGTGAGGCCGAGGCGGCCGCCGCCCAGGCCAGGGGCCTGGCGGAGGCCGAGGCGACCAAGGCGAAGGGTCTGGCGGAGGCCGAGGCCATCAAGGCACGGGCGGCCGCCCTCGCCGAGAACCAGGAGGCCGTCGTCGCCCAGCAACTCGCCGAGAAGTGGCCGGAGATCGTCCAGGCCGGCGCGTCCGCCTTCGGCAACGTCGACAACATGGTGCTGCTCAACGGCGCCGACGGCATGGCCGAGTTGTTCGCCAAGGCGCTCACCATGGGCGGCACCGGACTGGGCCTCGCGCGCCAGCTGCTCGCGTCGATGAACCAGAACGGGCAGAGCCCGAACGGCACCTCACCGTCCCTCAACGGGGCCGTGCCGCCTGTGGCGCAGAAGCAGAAGGTGCCGGTGGACGGCACCGAGGGTGAGAACAGGAAGGGCTGAGCACCGAGCGGCGGAACGGACAACGCATTCGGGCCGTCCCGGTCCCGCGGTGGCGCGGACCGGGGCGGCCCGTGCGTAGTGCGGCGCTCGAACGCACCGGGGCAATCCGAACGCAAAGTGAGAGACACACCCGGGCTGTGCCATGAGTGGTTGGGAATCAGGTGTGCAGACGTTAAGGGCGTAAGGGAAACTCGCCCTGAAGTGGGTAAATTCCAGTGCATTGCTTACTGAAGGGCGATGAACTCACCGGTGCTGCCAGGTATCTGTCTGACCGTCAAGGGTTTTTGCGCCCTCCAGCACCACAGCAAAGGCACCACATGGCTTCGCCCGCATCCGAGCCGCCGCCCGCGTCGCCGGCACCACCCGGCGACCGGGCTCTCTTCCGCACCGCGGAACCCCCTTCGCCCCGCACTCTCATCGACGTCCTGGAAGCCACCGCCGCGGCACACCCGCAGGCCCCGGCCCTGGACACGGGCGCCGAGGTGTTCTCCTACCGCGAGCTGCGCGCCGAGGTCGTCCGCCGTGCCGGACGCCTGGCCGAGCGCGGGATCGGCCCCGGTGACAGGGTGGGCATCCGGGTGCCGTCCGGCACGGCGGAGTTGTACCTGTCGATCCTGTCGGTACTGCGCTGCGGTGCCGCCTACGTACCGGTCGACGCCGACGATCCCGACGAGCGGGCCGCCACCGTCTTCCGCGAGGCCGGCGTGTGCGCCGTCCTCGGGCCCTGCCCGGAGCCGGGGGGCCTCGCCGTGCCGTCGGGTGCGGCCCGGCCGGGCGGCGGCGCGCCGGTGCCCGCGCCCGAGCACGACGCCTGGATCATCTTCACGTCCGGTTCCACGGGCGCGCCCAAGGGCGTAGCCGTCACGCACCGGTCGGCCGCGGCCTTCGTCGACGCCGAGGCCTCTCTGTTCCTGCGGGAGCGGCCGCTGGGGCCCGGCGACCGGGTGCTCGCCGGGCTGTCCGTCGCCTTCGACGCCTCCTGCGAGGAGATGTGGCTGGCGTGGCGGTCCGGCGCCTGCCTGGTGCCGGCCGACCGAGCACTGGTGCGGGCCGGTCACGACCTGGGCGCCTGGCTCGTCGAACGCGGTGTCTCCGTCGTCTCCACCGTGCCCACGTTGCTGGCGATGTGGCCCGAGGAGGCACTGCGGCATGTGCGACTGCTGATCCTCGGGGGCGAGGCGTGCCCTCCCGGGCTCGTCGACCGGTTCGCCCGGCCGGGGAGGGAGATGTGGAACACCTACGGACCGACCGAGACCACGGTGGTGGCCTGTGCGGCCCGGCTCAGGCCCGGCCACCCCGTACGCATCGGACTGCCTCTCGCCGGCTGGCAGTTGGCGGTGGTCGACGAGTCCGGTGCGCCGGTGGCGTACGGGGCGGAGGGCGAGCTGGTCATCTCCGGGGTGGGCACCGCCCGCTATCTCGATCCGGTCAAGGACGCGCAGCGCTTCCGGCCCTGTCCGGCGCTGGACTCGCCCCGCGCCTACCGCTCGGGCGACCTGGTGCGTGCCGACGCCGAGGGCCTGGTGTTCGTGGGGCGCGCCGACGACCAGGTCAAGCTCGGCGGGCGGCGGGTCGAGCTGGGTGAGATCGACGCGGCCCTGTGCGCCCTGCCCGGTGTGCGCGGTGGCGCGGCCGCCGTGCAGACGACAGCGGCCGGCACCCAGGTGCTGGTCGGTTACGTCGTCCCGGAGTCGTCCGCGGACCACGGCCCGGCGTTCCAGACGGACAAGGCGAGGGCGCTGCTGGCGGAGCGGCTGCCCGCGCCGCTGGTGCCCGTGCTGGTCGAGGTGGCGGACCTGCCCACCCGTGGATCCGGCAAGGTGGACCGCGGGGCGCTGCCCTGGCCGGTGCCGCTCACCGACGGCGGCGCGGACGGCACGGCGGGCCGGCTGGAGGGCTCGGCCGCCCGGCTGGCGGACGTGTGGGAGCAGCTCCTGGGCGTCCGGCCCGGCCCGGACAGCGACTTCGTGGCCCTCGGCGGCACCAGCCTGACCGCCGCGCGCATGGCCTCGGTGCTCAGGGAGCACCACCCGGGGGTGTCGGTGGCCGACCTGTACCGCCATTCCGTGCTGCACCGCATGGCGGAGCACCTGGATTCCCTGGACGGCGCCGCGGAGGAATCGCACCCGGTGCGGCCGGTCGCACGGGCGGGCCACCGGGAAGAGGGGCGGGAAGGGACAGGTCCCGTGCGGCCGGTCCCCCGGCGTGCCGCCGCGGTGCAGTTCGTGGTGCAGCTGGTCGCCTACGGCATCGCGGGGCTGCGCGGCCTGGTCGGTCTGGCCGCGGCGGACGACATCATCGGCTGGGTCGCGCCCCAGGCCTGGGCGCCGCACACCGCGTGGTGGCTGATCCTGGCCGGCTGGCTGGTGCTGTTCAGCGCCCCGTTCCGGTGCCTGATCGGGGCGGGACTGGCCCGCGCGCTGGCCGGATCCCTCACGCCCGGCGCCTACCCGCGCGGCGGCGGCGCGCATCTGCGGCTGTGGAGCGCCGAGCGGGCGGTCGCGGTGTTCGGTGTGCCGTCGCTGCTCGGGACGCCCTGGGCGGGCCGGTACGCCAGGCTGCTGGGCTGCGCCACGGGCCGGGACGTCCAGTTGCACACCATGCCCCCGGTGACCGGCCTGGCCAGGCTGGGCGACGGATGCGGGGTGGAACCGGAGGCGGACATCTCGGGCTGGTGGCTGGACGGCGACACGCTGCACGTCGGGAGCGTGACGATCGGCGCGGGCGCCCGGGTGGGGCACCGCAGCACCCTGCTGCCGGGTTCCGTCGTGGGCCGGGACGCGGAACTGACGGCCGGCAGCTGCCTGGACGGCCGCATCCCGGACGGCCACAGCTGGGCCGGTTCCCCGGCCCGTTCGGCCGGTTTGGCCGGTTTGGCCGGTTCAGCTCGTCCGGCCGGTTCGACCCGTCCGACCGTGCCGGCGCGTTCGGCCGGTTCGACCCGTGCGACCGTGTCGGCTCGTCCGGCCGGTTCGACCGACTCGGCCGGTTCGGCCGGGGCCGCCGGTCCCTTCGCGGGCCGGGAGCCGTCCCGGGCTCCGGTCGGCCTCGGGCGCCGCTGGCACCCGGCCTACGCCCTGTCCCTGGCCACGTTGCCGCTGGTGCCGCTGCTGGCCTCCGTACCGGCCCTGTTCGTCACCTACCTGCTGCTGCGCGACACTCCGACGCTGGCGTCGGCGGCCCTGCGTCTGCTCGCCGCCGTACCCCTGTTCACGGTCACGACCGCGATCTGCTGGTCACTCCTGGTCGCCGTCACGGTGCGCCTGCTCGGCCGGTCGATCACGCCGGGCACGCACCGCGCGGACGGCGGGGTCGCCTGGCGGGTGTGGCTGGTGACCCGGCTGCTGGACGGCGCCCGGAGCAGTCTCTTCCCCGTCTACGCCGGCCTGGCCACGCCGTACTGGCTGCGTCTGCTGGGCGCCCGGGTGGGCCGCGGCACCGAGATCTCGACCGTGCTGCCGCTGCCGTCCCTGCTGCACATCGAGGACGGGGCGTTCCTCGCCGACGACACCCTCGTCGCACCGTTCGAACTGCGCGGCGGCCGGATGGAACTGGGGCACGTGCGCATCGGCACCCGGGCGTTCGTCGGCAACTCCGGGATCGTCGGTCCCGGGCGCGAGGTCGCCGACCACAGCCTGGTCGGCGTGCTGTCCGACGCGCCGGAGCGGGGCGAGGCGGGCATGTCGTGGATCGGGCGGCCTGCCATGCCGCTGCCCCGGGTGCCGGACAGGATCGACCCGGCGCGCACCTTCGCCCCCTCCCGCCGGCTGGTGGCGGCGCGCGCGGCGGTGGAGGCGTGCCGCGTGCTGCCGCTGATGGTGAGCACCGCGCTGGCCGAGTGCGTGCTGCTGGGAGAGCAGGACGCCCTGTTCCGGGGCGGTCTGCCGCTGGCCGCGCTGGCCGGCGCTCCGTTGCTGCTGGCCGCGGGCCTGCTGGCGTGCCTGACCGCCACCGGCGCCAAGTGGCTCCTCGTGGGCCGGTTCAGGCCGGTCGAGCGCCCGCTGTGGTCTTCGTTCGTGTGGCGCAACGAGCTGTACGACACGTTCGTGGAGACGCTGGCCGTGCCCTGGGCTGTGCGGGCCTTCCTTGGCACCCCCGCGGTCAACTGGTGGCTGCGCAGCCTCGGGGCCCGCATCGGGCGTGGGGTGTGGTGCGAGAGCTACTGGCTGCCGGAGACCGATCTGGTCGGCCTCGGCGACGGCGTCAGCGTCAACCGCGGCTGCGTCCTGCAGACCCACCTGTTCCACGACCGCATCATGCGGATGGACACCGTGCACCTGGCTGCCGGGGCGTCGCTGGGACCGCACAGCATCGCCCTCCCCGGCACCGCGATCGGCGCCGGCACGTCGGTCGGCGCCTGCTCGCTCGTGATGCGCGGCGAGAGCGTGCCCGCCGGAACGCGCTGGGCGGGCAACCCCATCGCCGGTGCTCCCGCCGCCCGCGCGGTCACTCCGTGCACGGGAGGCGGTGAAGCGGCGTGAAGCGGTGCAGCCGACGTGCCCTGATCCGGGGCGCGGCGCTGGCCCCGCTCGTCGCGGTGGGCGCGGACGCCCTGGTGGCGCCGGCCCGGCGCTACTTCGCGAGCCACGGATCGTACGACCACCACACCCTCTCCTACGACCTCCGGCTCGCCTACGATCCGGCCGCCGGGCGGCTCGACGGCCGGGCCCGCATCCGGGCGGTGGCCGACCAGCCGCTCACCCGGGTGGAGTTGGACCTCGCCCGGCTGCGGGTGCACGCGGCGCGGGTGGACGGGGTGGAGGTCCGTGCCCGGCAGCAGCAGCACAAGCTGCTGCTGCCGACCCCGGGTCCGCTGACCGCGGGCAGAGCGTTCACCGTCGAGGTCGGCTACGGCGGCCGGCCGGGCCCGGTACGTACGCCGTTCGGACCGATCGGCTGGGACCGCACCGGAGACGCGCACGACGGGACACTGGTGGCGGCGCAGCCGCTCGGCGCCCCGTCCTGGTTTCCCTGCAACGACCGCCCGGACGACAAGGCCGAGTTCACCTTCCGGGTGACCGTGCCGCACGGACACCAGGCGCTCGCCAACGGCACCCTGCGCGAGCGGCGCCGCGACGGAGCGGCGGAGTGCTGGACCTACCACCACCCGGGCCCGATGGCGCCCTACCTCGCCGCGCTGTACACCGGCCGCTTCGACCACGAGTCCTGGACGGCCAGGGACGGGTCGACCGGCCGGACGGTCACCGGACGCAACGCCTATCCCCCGCGGCTCGCCCGGCAGGCCCGGCACGACCTGGGCCGCCAGCCGCGGATGCTCGGCGCCTTCACCGCCTGGTTCGGGCCGTACCCCTTCGAGACGTACGGCGCGGTGGTCGTGGACACCGAACTGGACCAGCCGGTCGAGAACCAGACGCTGTCCCTGTTCGGCAGCAACCACGTCGACGGCAGCCGCGGGTGGGAGACGCTCGTCGCCCACGAACTCGCCCACCAGTGGTTCGGCAACAGCGTGAGTCTGCGGGACTGGCGCGACATCTGGCTCAACGAGGGCTTCGCCACCTACTGCGAGTGGCTCTGGTCGGAGCACATCGGTGAGGACACGGCCGACACCATCGCCCGGACCGAGTGGCGCAGACTCCGGGCAAGCCCGCAGGACCTGCGGCTCGCCGACCCCGGCCGGCTCCGCATCTTCGACGACCGCGTCTACACCCGCGGCGCGTGCACACTGCACGCGCTGCGTCTGACGATGGGCGACGACCGCTTCTTCGCCATGCTGCGGGCCTGGCACCGCTGCCACCGCGGCGGCAGCGCCCACACCCCCGCGTTCATCGCCCACGTCCGGCGCTGCTCACCGCCGGCGACCGAGCCGCTGCTACGCGCATGGCTCTACGAGGAACCCCTGCCACCACTGCCCGCGGACCGGCACACCGGGGACACTTCGTGAAGCCGTGAGCCGGACCCTCGGCAACAGGCCGGGGCGGCAGGCGCGTTCGGCAGGCGCGGAAGCTGCTCCTCGGTCCGCCGGTCGAGCGCGTCGGTCGTGGCAGGCGGTTCAACGGCGCCTCGGCGCAAGCCCTAAGGTGCCTGCGTGACTGCCTTCATAGACGAGAACGTCCCCGGCCGCTACGGCCCCTCCGCCACCACCGAGGCCGACCCCCACCAGGTCGGCCGGGTGCGGACCGAGTACTCGCCCGCACACGACGGCGACCCCGACCCCGGGGAGATCGTGTGGACGTGGGTGCCCTTCGAGGAGAACGACGGGCGGGGCAAGGACCGGCCGGTGCTCGTCGTGGCCCGGGAGGCGGCGGGGACCTTCCTGGCCGTTCAGCTGTCCAGCAAGCGGCACGACGGCGACCGGGAGTGGGTGCCGATCGGCAGCGGCCCCTGGGACCGGTCCGGGCGCGACTCCTGGGTGGACGTCGACCGCGTGCTGCGGCTGCACGAGGAGGGCATGCGCCGCGAGGCGTGCGCGCTGGACCGGATGCGGTTCAACCTGGTGGTCCACCGGCTGCGGGAGCGGTACGGCTGGAGCTAGCGGTACGGCGGAGGCCGGCGGTACGGCGGAAGCCCGCGGCACGGCGGAAGCCCGCGGCACGGCGGAAGCCCGCGGCACGGCGGAAGCCCGCGGCACGGCGGAAGCCCGCGGCACGGCGGCCGGCCGGGAGCGGCGGATGGCCTGCGGCCGTCCGCCGTCCGCCGCCGCGCAGGCCCGCGCTCATGGCGCGACCCCCGTGCGCGCCACGACCGCGGCCCGCGCAGCCTCCCCCGTCGTGCTCACGAACGCATCCTGAGCGATCCTGGTCCTGCGGTGCAACGAAGTTTTCCGGTCCCGGAGCATCCGGAGAACGGGTCGGAAAGGAAGGGTGCGTAAGGGCTTCGTCATGATCTGCACTCTTGTGCGGAGCGACAAGAGCGTCTTGGGTAGACGGAGCGATGCCGGTCCGGGCCGTCGAATCCGGGTCGGCGACGTCGTGGCAGCTCTGGAGGATCCCAGCATGTCCGATGCATCGACTGCCTCGGCGGGTGACTGTACGGAGTCCCGTACTGCCGTCACCGAAGCCGAGGTCGAAGCCCTGGTCCGCGGCATCTGCTTCAAGACCGGACCACCCCGCGTCCTCGGGGTCGAAGTGGAATGGCTCGTCCACGAGCTGCGCCGGCCGCAGCTCCCCGTGACACCCGAACGTCTCGAAGCGGCCTACACCGCACTGCGGGCCGTGCCCTTGAGGTCGGCACTCACCGTCGAACCCGGCGGTCAGCTGGAGCTGAGCTCGCCGCCCGCCGGCTCCCTGATGGAGTGCGTCGGTACCGTCTCCGCCGACCTCGGCGCCGTTCGCGCCGTCCTCGCACGGGACGGCCTCGGCCTCGTCGGTGTCGGTCACGACCCCTGGCACCCACCACGTCGTTTCCTGCACGAGCGGCGTTACGACGCCCTGGAGGCCTGCCTGGACCGTGACGGGCCGGCCGGCCGTCACATGATGTGCGCGTCCGCCTCCGTGCAGGTGTGCCTGGACGCGGGCCACGAGGAACCCGGGCCACTCGGCCACGGGCGGCGCTGGTGGCTCGCGCACCAGCTGGGCGCGGTCCTGGTCGCCGCGTTCGCCAACTCCCCGCTGGTCGGACGCCGGCCCACGGGCTGGCTGTCCACCCGGCAGCTGGTGTGGATGGAAATCGGCCCCGGCCGGGCGGGCGCGCCCCCGCTGAACGGCGATCCGCGGGCCGCCTGGGCCAGGCACGCCCTGGACGCACCGGTGATGTGCGTACGGCACGAGGACGGCCCGTGGGACGTGCCGCGTGGGCTGACCTTCCGCCACTGGATCCGGTCCGGCCTGCCGAGGCCGCCGACCAGGGACGATCTCGCCTACCACCTCACCACCCTGTTCCCGCCGGTACGGCCGCGGGGCCATCTGGAGCTGCGCATGATCGACGCGCAGCCCGGTGACGACGGGTGGATCGTGCCGCTCGCGGTGACGGCGGCGCTCTTCGACGACCCGGAGGCGGCGGAGGCCGCGTACCGGGCGGTGAAGCCGCTCGCCGAGCGGGCACTGCCCCTGCCCGCACCGCACAATCCGCTGTGGCTGGAGGCGGCCCGGTCCGGGCTCGCCGACCCGGAGCTGTACGACGCGGCCGTCACCTGCTTCGGAGCGGCCCTGGAGGCCCTGCCGCGGCTCGGTGCCACCACCGAGGTCACCGACGCCGTCGCGGTGTTCCTGGACCGCTACGTCCGCAAGCGCCGGTGCCCCGCCGACGACCTGCTCGACCGACTGCGCGGCATGGACCTCACCGGACCCGGGCCTCGCCCGACCGGGGAATCCCCGACCGCCCACGGGAAGGACATCCGCACATGACCGACCCCACCCTCGACTCCGACGCGCTGCGCGAACGGGCGCTCGGCTCGCTGGCCACGGCCCGTGACCGCACCACGCTCCTGACCACCTGCGTCGAGGAACCCGATCTCACCGCCCAGCACTCGCCGCTGATGTCTCCGCTGGTGTGGGACCTCGCCCACATCGGCAATCAGGAGGAGCTGTGGCTGCTGCGGGCGGTCGCCGGACGGGAGGCGATGCGGCCCGAGATAGACGGCCTGTACGACGCCTTCGAGCACCCGCGCGCCGCGCGCCCCTCGCTGCCGCTGCTGCCGCCCGGCGAGGCCCGCGCCTACGCGGCCGAGGTGCGCGGCAGGGTGCTGGACGTGCTGGAGAGCACCGCGTTCCACGGCACCCGGCTGACGGAGGCGGGCTTCGCCTTCGGGATGATCGCCCAGCACGAACAGCAGCACGACGAAACGATGCTGATCACCCATCAGCTGCGCAGGGGGCCGCAGGCGCTGACCGCCCCCGATCCGGCTGCGGCCGCACCGTTCACCGGACCGGCCGAAGTCCTCGTCCCCGGTGGGCCGTTCACCATGGGCACCTCCACCGAGCCGTGGGCGCTGGACAACGAACGGCCCGCGCACGTGCGCGAGGTGGCCGCGTTCCACATCGACACCACTCCGGTGACGAACGCCGCGTACCAGGCGTTCATCGAGGACGGCGGCTACGACGACCCGCGCTGGTGGGCGCCGGAGGGCTGGACCCACATACGGCAGCAGGGCATCGGTGCGCCGCTGTTCTGGTGGCGTGAGGGCCGTCAGTGGCTGCGGCGGCGCTTCGGCGTCACCGAGGTGGTCCCGCCCGACGAGCCGGTGCTGCACGTCAGCTGGTACGAGGCCGACGCCTACGCCCGCTGGGCCGGGCGCCGGCTGCCCACCGAGGCGGAGTGGGAGAAGGCGGCCCGTCACGACCCGGCGGGCGGGCGCTCGATGCGCTACCCGTGGGGCGAGGCCGACCCGACACCCGAGCGCGCGAACCTCGGCCAGCGCCACCTGCGTCCGGCCCCCGCGGGCAGCTATCCGGCCGGCGAGTCGCCGCTCGGCGTACGGCAGTTGATCGGCGACGTGTGGGAGTGGACGGCGAGCGACTTCCTGCCGTACCCGGGGTTCACCGCGTTCCCGTACAAGGAGTACTCGGAGGTGTTCTTCGGGCCGGAGTACAAGGTGCTGCGCGGCGGTTCGTTCGCCGTGGACCCGGTCGCCTGCCGGGGCACCTTCCGCAACTGGGACTACCCGATCCGGCGGCAGATCTTCTCCGGTTTCCGCACCGCCCGCTCGGTGAGCTCCTGATGTGCCGTCACCTGGCGTATCTGGGGCGCGCGGAGCCGCTGGGCCGGCTCCTGGTGGAACCCCCGCACAGCCTCTACCGGCAGTCGTGGGCACCACGGCGGCAGCGGTACGGCACGGTCAACGCCGACGGGTTCGGCGTGGGCTGGTATGCCGAGGGCGATCCGGTACCGGCCCGGTACCGCCGGGCCGGGCCCGTGTGGGCGGACCTGTCCTTCGCCGACCTGGCCCGGGTCGTGCGCAGCACCGCGCTGCTCGCGGCGGTGCGGGACGCGACCCTGGCGGGCGCGGACGCGGAGGCCGCGGCGGCGCCGTTCGCCGCGGGCCGCTGGCTGTTCAGCCACAACGGGGCCGTGACCGGCTGGCCGGGCTCGCTCGCCCAGTCGGCGCGGACCCTGCCGCCGCAGGACCTGCTGTCGCTGGAGGCGCGCAACGACTCGGCGCTGGTGTGGGCGCTGGTCCTGGCCCGGCTGCGCGGCGGCGACCCGGGTGGGCCGACGGGGAGCGCCGCGCATCGGACGGAGGCGGGCCAGGCGCTGGCCGACACCGTGCTGGAGGTCGCCGCGGCGGCCCCCGGCTCCCGGCTCAACCTGCTGCTCACCGACGGCGAGACGATCCTCGCGACCGCCTGGGGCGACACCCTGTGGTACCTCGCCGAACCCGGCCGGCGCACGGTCGTGGCCTCCGAACCCTACGACGACGACCCGCACTGGCGGGAGGTTCCCGACCGCACACTGCTCGCGGCAAGCCGCACGGACGTCCTGCTGACCCCGCTCAAGGACCTCACCGAGGACCTGGCATCCGTACCACCCGAGGAGCCCCGTACGTGAGTCCGTTCCAGATCACCCGTACCCTGCCGGAGGACGCCATGGCCGCCGCCCTGCGCGCCGACGTCCTCACCGGCCTGACCTTCCTGCCCAAGGCGCTGCCGCCGAAGTGGTTCTACGACGCGCTCGGCAGCGAGTTGTTCGAGCGGATCACCGAACTGCCCGAGTACTACCCGACGCGCGCCGAGCGGGAGATCCTCGTCACCCGCGCCGGTGAGATCGCCGGGGCGCTGCCCGCCCGTACCCTGATCGAACTGGGCTCCGGCTCCTCGGAGAAGACCCGGTACCTGCTCGACGCGCTGAGCGGTCTGCACAGCTACGTGCCCGTCGACGTCAGCGACAGCGCGCTCACCCAGGCCGGGCAGGCCCTGGTCGCCGAGCGGCCGGACCTGAACGTGCACGCGCTGATCGCCGACTTCACCGCCGGTCTGACGCTGCCGGACGCGCCCGGCCCCCGGCTGCTGGCGTTCCTCGGCGGCACCATCGGCAACCTGCTGCCCGAGGAGCGCGCCGAGTTCCTGGCCGGGGTGCGCACCCTGCTCTCGCCCGGTGACGCGCTGCTGCTCGGCACGGACCTGGTCAAGGACGAGAAGGTCCTGGTCAGGGCGTACGACGACGCGGCGGGAGTGACGGCCGCGTTCAACAAGAACGTGCTGGCCGTCGTCAACCGCGAACTGGGCGCCGATTTCGATCCCGGCGCCTTCGAGCACGTGGCGCTGTGGAACGCCGAGCAGGAGTGGATCGAGATGCGGCTGCGATCCCGTGCGGCACAGACCGTGAAGATCGCCGCGCTCGGTCTCGCCGTCGACTTCGCGGCGGGTGAGGAGCTGCGCACCGAGGTGTCGGCGAAGTTCCGGAAGGAAGGTGTACGGACCGAACTGGACGCTGCAGGCCTGGAGTTGTCCCGGTGGTGGACCGACGCGGAGGGCCGCTTCGCGCTGTCGCTGAGCACGGTGCGCTGAGGCGGGCACCGTGAGGCGGGCTGTTCGCGGGCGCCGGGACGGGCTCCCGGCGCCCGCGGGCCGGCCCTCGGACCGGCGCCTGTGGCCGGTGCCGTGCGGACGGTGCCGGCCGACCGGAGCCGTCAGCCCAACCGGGCGCGAGTGCCTCGGTGATCCGGCGGGAGGCGCGCCGCGCCTGCGCAGTGGGTCGGCGCTGGGAGCCGCGGCCGTCGGCCGCCCATGTCGCGCTCTGCCTCCGCGTACGGCACCGTGGAGTGACGCTTGACACACGCGCCTCGGACGGACGTGACGGTCCCGTCCCGGCGGAGAGGAGCACCCGCATGACCGACCACACCTACCGGGTCACCGAGATCGTCGGCAGCTCGCACGAGGGTGTCGACCAAGCCATCCGCAACGCCATCGGCCGGGCCTCGCAGACCCTGCGCAACCTGGACTGGTTCGAGGTGACCCAGGTCAGGGGCCAGATCGAGAACGGCCGCATCGAGCACTACCAGGTCGGTCTGAAGGTCGGCTTCCGCCTCGAGGACGCGGGCTGACCGCGACGGGGCGCCCGGCGCCGGGTGCCCTCAGGTGCGCCCCTCACGCTCCTGCGCGTCCGTGAGGTCGGCGGACGGCGCCGCCCAGCGGGCCCGGACCACACGAAAGCCCGCCCGTTCGGCGTCGTCGCAGACCAGCTCGTCGTCGTCCACCACGGCACGGATCTCCCGGTCCCGCGCGAGGCGGCGCAGAACCTCCACCTTGGTGCGGCGGGCCGGTCTGCGGTCGTCGTTGCGCCGCATGTGCAGCCGTCCTTCGGGCAGCCCGTGGACGGCGAGCCAGTCGAGCGTGTCCCGGCGGCAGCGCTCGGGCCGCCCGGTGAGGTAGACGACCTCGCACTCGGCCGCGCTGTGGCGGACGAGCGCCACGCCCTCCTCCAGGGGCGGGTCCGCGGGTGCCGCGGCGAAGAAGGCGTCCCAGTCGCGGGGCCTGCGCTCCAGGAACCGCTGCCGGTGTGCCGTGTCGGCGAGGGTGTTGTCCAGGTCGAACACGGCGAGGGGGCGCTTGTCGCTGTCCGTCACGCCGCCCAGCCTAGTCACCGACCGGCGCCGTCCGGATGCGTGGGGGGACCGGGCGCCCGATGCTGGGTACATGTCCGGACCACTGCCCGTGATTGTGCACCCGCCCTCCCCGACGGGCGGCCGGCGCGTCCGTGTGAACGGCGAGATCCTGGGGCTGGCCTACAGCGTCGCGGATGTCGCCGAGTTCCTCCGCCGCGCCGGCCTCGACGTCGAACCCGGGGAGGTCGCCGTCTCCCCGCTGATCGACTGGCGTGGGGGCGGGCCGGACTACTGGGGTCCGGAACCGGACCAGGCCTCGCCCTGAGGGCCGCGGCGTTCCTCATCCGGCCGACGGCGGGATGTTCTGGTTGGCGTGGAAGAAGTTCTCCGGGTCGTAGGTGCGCTTGACTGCGGCCAACCGGTCGTAGTTGCCGCGGTAGGTGGCCCGGACCCGGTCCGCGCTCTCCCGCTCGCCCAGGAAGTTGATGTAGGAACCGCCCATCGAATGCGGGTGCAGGTCGCTCCAGTAGTCCACGCACCACTGCCGGATCGGCTCGGCGTTGGCCGGGTCCGGATCGATCCCGGCGATCACGCCCGACCAGACGGCGTCCCGGTACCCCCAGGCCGTGTCGTCGGCCCCCACCCGCCGGGGCGCCCCGTCCACCGGATACAGGTGCATCGTCGACAGCTCCGTGGGGATGTTCTCCCCGTACTTCAGATGCACGTCGATCGCGGCGTCGGAGATCGTGTCGAAGAAGTCGCCGCGCCAGTACCACTGCAGGCCCGGCGGCAACAGCGGGTCGAACAGGCCCTGCAGGGTGGGGTACGGCATGGGCGTGGCGAAGTGGAAGGCGGGCGGTGCGGGATCGTTCACCACGGCCAGGACCTCGTCCAGTCGGTCGGTCTCCAGGTCGCCGGTGTAGCACCACACGACACCGCACATCTTGTGCCCGTGGATCGGCTCGGGGAACGGCGGTCCCGGCGGCACGGCCAGCAGGACGAAGAAGCCGAACAGGTCCTCCGGGGCCGCGGGCAGGAAGTCCCGGTACCAGCGGAGCACTTCGGGGGTGCGGTCGACCGGCCACACCGTCACGGCGAAGCCGACCGTGTGCACCGGGTGCAACCGGAAGGTGAAGCAGGTGACGACCCCGAAGTTCCCGCCGCCGCCCCGCAGCGCCCAGAACAGGTCCGGGTGGTCGTCCGCGGAGGCGGTGACGAAGGAGCCGTCGGCCAGCACCACGTCGGCGGAGACCAGGCTGTCGATCGTGAGCCCGTACCGGCGGGTCAGATAGCCGTGCCCGCCGCCCAGGGTCAGGCCGCCGACCCCGGTGGTGGACACGATTCCCGCCGGCACGGCGAGGCCGAACGTGTGGGACGCGTGATCGAGGTCGCCGAGCAGGCTCCCGCCGCCCACCTGGGCGGTGTTCGTCGCCGGATCCACCCGGACCCAGCGCATCGGCGACAGGTCGAGCACGAGCCCGTCGTCCACCAGGCACAGGCCCGGCCCGCTGTGGCCACCGCCGCGCACGGCGAGGTCCAGCCCCGTGTCATGGGCGAAGGAGACGACGGTGACCACGTCCGCGACGTCGGCGCAGCCCGCCACGGCGGCGGGACGTCGGTCGATCATGGCGTTGTAGATGCCACGGGCCTCGTCGTAGCCCGGGTCCTGCGGCGTGACGACGGCTCCTCGAAGGGCCTCGCGGAGACTTTCCAGAGCCGTTGCCTTGATGTCGCCCATGGCCAACACCCCAGACGGACGTGGTGATCCGCGGACGGAGGGGAGCGCGGCACGTCCGGGCGGGGGGCGGGGGGCGTGGGGTGCGCGGATCGGTCGGGGAGGGTGACGTCGATCCGTTCGCGCTTCGCTTCGCCGCTGTGAGTGGTGGTGCTGGATCAGCACCGCTCGGGACAGGCCCATTTGTGGGGCGGCCTGCCCCACAAGGCTCCAGTCTCGTGCCGCCCGTCACCCCCCGCAACCGGGGCGCTGACCGGCTGCTGGGCCCAGACGGTCTTTCCCTGTCCCTGAGTCCCTGATAGCGACAGCCCCACTGGTCCGCGAGGCTCGCGATGATGAACAGCCCTCGACCCGTCTCATCGACGGTGCGGGCGTGTTTCACGTGCGGAGCGCCGGCCTCTGCATCGCTGACCTCGCAGGTCAGCATGCGCTCGAAGATCATGCGCGGTTGCAGGGGCGGAGCACCGTGGCGGACCGCGTTGCCGACGAGCTCGCGGACGATGAGCTCGGCGGTGAACGCCGTGTCCTCGTCGACCTCCCAGTACTCCAGCCGGCGGCGGGCCGGCCGCCTCCGGGTATCCGTGTGGCCGCCCTTGGGCGTCCGCGGCGACCTCACGCATGAGCGCGGTCACGGACCGGCCGACGGTCTCCTCGGCGGACCGCCCGAACAACTCCTGTGCCGCGCGTCCCCACTCGATCACCCGTCCGCCCTCGTCGATGAGTGCGAGCACGTCATCGCTGGGCATGCGAAACCACCTCCGTCGCTGGGACGACGGCGTCGGCGCCTCCCTTGTCGTGCAGTGCCTCATGGTCGTGCAGCGCATGGCCGTGACCGCGGTCGCCCGGTGTGACATCTGCGCAACGAGCGGCGTGTGCGATACCGGCGTAGAAAAGGAAGGGAACGCCCGTACGACTCAGGGAGTGGCCGGCCATGCAGACCGTTGTGGATCTCACCCGCTGCCAGGGCTACGCGCAGTGCGTTTTCCTCGCACCGGACGTGTTCGAGCTGCACGGCGACGAGGGGCTGCTGTACAGCACGGCCGTCCCGGACGACCAGGTCGAGCGCGTGCGCCAGGCCGCGGCGGCGTGCCCGGTCCAGGCCATCCTCCTCGGCGAGGGGGTGACCGCCGATGCCCGGTGATCTGACGGACGGCCGGATCGTCATCGTCGGCGCGTCGCTGGCCGGCCTGAGGGCCGCGGAGTCACTGCGCGAGGAGGGCTTCACCGGTTCACTGACCGTGGTGGGGGACGAGTCCCATCCGCCCTACGACCGGCCTCCGCTGTCCAAGCAGGTGCTGCTCGGCCGGGCGCCGGCGGACACCACGGGACTGCCGATGCGCCGGGACCCCGACGCCGAGTGGAGGCTGGGCGTACCCGCCACCGGCCTGGACCCGCTCGGGAAACGGGTGATGCTGGCCGACGGCGAGTCGCTGCCGTACGACCGGCTGCTGATCGCCACGGGGACCCGGGCGCGGCCCTGGCCCAACCCTGAGGAGGCCTCCCTCGACGGGGTGTTCACCCTGCGCACCAGCGACGAGGCCGGGGTGCTGGCCGAGCGGCTCGCCGCCGGGCCGGGGCGGGTGCTGGTGATCGGCGCCGGCTTCACCGGTTCGGAGATCGCCTCGGGCTGCCGGGAGCAGGGCATCGAGGTCACGGTCGCCGAACGCGGCCCCGCACCCCTGGTGGGCGCGCTCGGCGGGACGCTGTCGAAACTGGCGGCCGTCATGCACCGCAACAACGGCGTGGATCTGCGTTGCGGGGTGACGGTCACCGCCCTGCACGGGGACGGGAACGGCCGGTTCAGCGGTGCCGACCTGTCCGACGGCAGCCGGGTCGAGGCGGACGTGTGCGTCGTGGCGTTGGGGGCGGTCCGCAACGTCGAGTGGGTGGCGGAGTCCGGGCTGGCAGCGGGCCCGCGCGGAATCGCCTGCGACGCCGGGTGCCGCGCCTTCACCATGTACGGGATCGTCACCGACGACATCTTCGTGGCCGGTGACGTGTCCCGGTTCCCGCACCCGCTGTTCGGGTACCAGATGCTCTCCCTGGAGCACTGGGGCAACGCGGTCGCGCAGGCCGAGGTGGCGGCCCACAACATGGTCAGTCCGGGGCCGCTGCGGCGCCCGCACCTGACCGTGCCGACGTTCTGGTCGACCCAGTTCGGACTCAACATCAAGTCGGTGGGCGTACCCACCTACTCCGACCACGTGGTCATCGCCCAGGGCTCTCTGGAGGCCCGTCGGCTTGCGATGGTCTACGGCTACCGGGGGCGGGTCACCGCCGCGGTCACCGTCGACATGGCCAAGTGGCTCGGGTACTACCAGCACCTGATCGAGACCGCGGCCCCGTTCCCGCCCCCGCCCGGCGCGGCGGACCGGCCGATCGCGGCCGACGTGCCGATTCCCTCCGACGTGCCGGATCCGCGGGAGCTGTCGCACGGCCCCACCGTGGCGCTCACCGGGTACCTGCCCGACCGCCGACTGACCGTGGTGCCGCCGCACGGCTGACCCACGTCCGGCCCAACGCCGTTGCCGGCACTGGAATCGCGGAGTTTGTCCCGCGCCGGCCGCAGTCCGTACGGAGCCCTCCGCCACGTCCAGCCCCCACGACCCGTACGTCCGTGTCCGCGGTGCCCGCGAGCACAATCTCAAGGGCGTGGACGGGGACGTCCCGCGGGACGCGCCGGCCGTGTTCACCGGTGTGTCGGGCTCCGGAAAGTCGTCCCTGGCGTTCGGCACGGTCTACGCCGAGGCGCAGCGGCGTTACTTCGAGTCGGTCGCGCCGTACGCCCGCAGGCTGATCCACCAGGTCGGTGCGCCGAAGGTCGGCGAGATCACCGGGCTGCCCCCGGCCGTGTCGCTCCAGCAGCGGCGTTCGGCACCGACCTCGCGCTCCTCGGTGGGCACGGCGACGAACCTGTCCAACTGGCTGCGGATGCTGTTCTCCCGCGCCGGTGACCATCCGCCCGGCGCCGAGCGCCTCGACTCGGACGCCTTCTCGCCCAACACCGCCACCGGGGCGTGCCCGGAGTGCCACGGGCTGGGCCGGGTGCACCGTACGACCGGGGAACTGCTGGTCCCGGACCCGTCACTGTCGATCCGCGCCGGCGCGATCGCCGCGTGGCCGGGTGCCTGGCAGGGCAAGAACCTGCGGGACATCCTCGACGCGCTCGGGAATACGTGGACCGGCCGTGGCGCGAACTGCCGGCCGGCTATCTCAGCCTCGACCGCGCCACGCCCACCCTCTCCGCGGGCGAACTCCAGCGGCTGCGACTGGCCACCCAGCTGCGCTCCGGCCTCTTCGGGGTGGTCTACGTCCTCGACGAGCCGTCCGCCGGCCTGCACCCGGCGGACACCGAGGCCCTGCTCACGGTGCTGCAGCGGCTGAAGGCGGCGGGCGCGTGGAGCACGAGATGTCCGTCGTCGCGGGCGCGGACTGGGTCGTCCACCTGGGCCCGGGAGGTGGCGACGCGGGCGGGCGCATCGTGGCGACGGGGCCGCCGAGGCGGGTGGCGCAGGCGGCGGGCAGCCGCACCGCACCCTATCTCGCGCGGGAGTTCGAACGCGGCGGGCCAGGATCCCGTGGCCGGGGCGAGCGTCAGGGGTGAGCGGCACCCGGGTGCCCGCAACGGCGTCGTGCCGCCGCGGCGAGCGATCGCCGGTCGGGGTGTGCGTCCGCGGGAATCGCGGGCAGTACCTCGACCTCACCCACCAGTCCGCGTGCCGAGACCACGCGCCACAGGGACGCCAGCAGGGTGTCCTCGCCCACGAACGCCGCGGCCGTGGTGGCCGCGCCGCCGTCCAGCCGGTAGCGGATGCGGACCGGCTGGACGGCGGCGCCCGCGTCCAGGGCCGCCTGGAAGACCGCCCGGTGGAAGTCGCCCTGGGCACGGCCGCACCAGGTGCTGCCCTCGGGGAAGGCCGCGACCGCGGCACCGCCGCGCAGCGCCTCGGCGATGCGGGCGACCGCGTCCGGCAGGGCGCGCAGCCGGTCCCGTTCGATGAACAGGACGCCGCCGCGGGCCGCCAGGGCGCCCGCGACCGGCCACTGGCGGATCTCGGTCTTGGCCAGCATCCGGGCCGGCCGCACCGCGGCCAGCAGCGGGATGTCCAGCCAGGAGATGTGGTTGGCCACCAGCAGCAGGCCGCCGTCGGGTGCGGCGGTGCCGGTGATGCGGGCGCGGACTCCGGCGGCCCGCACCACCGCCCGGCACCACCGCCTGACCAGGTCGGCGGGGATCCTCCCGCCGAACGGTGACAGCACGGTCCCGGCGAACACCAGGACCACCACCGCCATCAGCCGCAGCACGGCGCGCGGTACGGCCGCCGCGGCCCCCGTCGGCTCCACGCACGTCCCCGGGGTGCAGGGCGCGCTGGGCAGCCAGACGCTCATCAGGCCGGTACGAGGGAGAGGAAGTGCCGCAGGTAGCGCGGGTTGACCCGGCGCATCGACAGCAGCACGTACAGGTCGGCCACCCCGAAGTCCGGGTCGTGCGCGGGCTCGCCGCACACCCAGGCGCCCAGGCGCAGGTAGCCACGCAGCAGCGCCGGGAGTTCGGTGCGGGCGGCGGGCTCCGACGTGTCCGGGCGCCAGGGCAGCAGCGGACGTACCCGGAACTCCTCCGGGGACAGGTGCTTGGCCCGGACCCGGTCCCAGGTGGCGGACGCGAGCGCGCCGCCGTCGGCCAGCGGGACGGAGCAGCAGCCCGCCAGCCACTCGTGGCCGCGGTCCACCATGTAGCGCGCGATCCCGGCCCAGATCAGCCCGATCACCGCGCCGTCCCGGTGGTCGGGGTGCACGCAGGAGCGGCCCACCTCCACCAGGCCCGGCCGGATCCCGTCCAGCGAGGCGAGCTCGAACTCGCTCTCCGAGTACAGGCGCCCGGCGACGGCGGCACGCTCCGGCGGCAGCAGCCGGTAGGTGCCGACGACCTGCCCCGTGACCGTGTCCCGCACGAGCAGGTGGTCGCAGTAGGCGTCGAAGGCGTCCATGTCGTAACCCGGCTGCGGGGTGGACAGCAGGGCGCCCATCTCCCCGGCGAAGACGTCGTGCCGCAGCCGCTGCGCGGCCCGGACGTCCGCCTCGTCGCGGGCCAGGGTGACGGTGTAACGGGTGGGCGCCGCGGGCTGCGGGGGACGGTCGAGCGTGGTGACGCCGGTCATGGCTCTCTCCTGGTCACGGGCCGGATTCGGCGAGGCGACGTGGCGGACCGGTGGAGTGCGGTCCGTCCGCACCTGTTCTTCCGATGCCGGCTGACCTTCGCGTGACCGGCGCGGAGAGGCCGGGTGTGAGGTTGCTGAATGCCAGGGGTGCCTGGCGGGACCGGGGATGAGCACCACACCCGGTCCCACCCGTCCGCACCCTGTCGGCGAACGCTCGCTGAGCTGCGGTGTCCAGTGCCCCGGCAGGTATCGTTCGCCCGTCAAGGAGCGGCGTCATGGGGGTCCCCCTGCTCGAAGAGCTTGGGGGAGTGCCGGGCGTCGTGACGGGGCGAACGTTGCCTGCTGGGGCGCTAGCGCCTGGACACCTTGCGGGTCGCTCGCAGCCACTCCTTGTTCATGCTCGTGATGGAGGTCAGCGGGATGCCCTTCGGGCAGGCGGTCGCGCACTCGCCGGTCAGCGTGCAGCCGCCGAAGCCCTCCTCGTCCATCCGGGCCACCATGTCCAGCACGCGGGTCTCGCGCTCGGGCGCGCCCTGCGGCAGGACGTTGAGGTGGTTGATCTTGGCGGAGGTGAAGAGCATTGCCGCCCCGTTCGGGCAGGCCGCCACGCAGGCGCCGCAGCCGATGCACTCGGCGTGCTCGAAGGCCTGGTCCGCGTCCGGCTTCGGCACGGGCGTGGCGTGCGCCTCGGGCGCGGCGCCGGTGGGGGCGGTGATGTAGCCGCCGGCCTGGATGATCCGGTCGAACGCCGAGCGGTCCACGACCAGGTCCTTCACGACCGGGAAGGCGGCCGCACGCCATGGCTCGACGTCGACGGTGTCGCCGTCCCGGAAGGACCGCATGTGCAGCTGGCAGGTGGTGGTGCGCTCGGGGCCGTGCGCGTCGCCGTTGATGACCAGGCTGCACGCGCCGCAGATGCCCTCCCGGCAGTCGTGGTCGAAGGCGACCGGGTCCGCGCCGGAGAGGATGAGCTGTTCGTTGAGGACGTCCAGCATCTCCAGGAAGGACATGTCGGGCGAGATGCCGTCCACCTCGTAGGTGGACATGGCACCGTCGGCGTCGGCGTTCTTCTGCCGCCAGACGCGCAGGGTGAGCTTCATGCGTAGCTCCGCTGGGTGGGGTGGACGTACTCGAAGACCAGGTCTTCCTTGTGCAGGACGGGTGCCTCGCCGGTGCCGGTGAACTCCCAGGCAGCCGCGTAGGCGAACTCGTCGTCCTTGCGGGCGGCCTCGCCGTCGGCGGTCTGGGACTCCTCGCGGAAGTGGCCGCCGCAGGACTCGGCGCGGTGCAGCGCGTCGAGGCACATGAGCTCGGCGAGCTCCAGGTAGTCGACGACGCGGTTGGCCTTCTCCAGGGACTGGTTGAGCTCTTCTCCGGTGCCGGGCACCTTGATGCGCCGCCAGAACTCCTCGCGGATCTGCGGAATCCGCTCCAGCGCCTTGCGCAGTCCGGCGTCGGTGCGCGCCATGCCGCAGAACTCCCACATCAGCTCGCCCAGTTCGCGGTGGAAGGAGTCCGGGGTGCGGTCGCCGTCGACGGACAGCAGCAGCCTGAGCCGGTCCTCGGTCTCGGCCAGGACCTCCTGTACGACCGGGTGTTCGCCGGTGACCGGGTCCTGGTGCGGGTTGCGGGCGAGATAGTCGTTGATCGTCGCCGGGAGGACGAAGTAGCCGTCGGCCAGGCCCTGCATGAGCGCGGAGGCGCCGAGCCGGTTGGCGCCGTGGTCGGAGAAGTTGGCCTCGCCGATCGCGAACAGGCCGGGAATCGTGGTCTGCAGGTCGTAGTCGACCCACAGGCCGCCCATCGTGTAGTGCACGGCGGGGTAGATCCGCATCGGCACCTCGTACGGGTTCTCCGCGGTGATCCGCTCGTACATCTCGAAGAGGTTGCCGTACTTCTCCTCGACCTTCTTGCGGCCCATGCGCCGGATCGCGTCGGCGAAGTCCAGGTAGACGCCCTGGCCGCCGGGGCCGACGCCCCTGCCCTCGTCGCAGACGTTCTTGGCGGCGCGGGAGGCGATGTCGCGGGGGACGAGGTTGCCGAAGGACGGGTAGATGCGCTCCAGGTAGTAGTCGCGCTCGTCCTCGGGGATCTCGTTCGGCGGCCGGTCGTCGCCCTTCGCCCTCGGCACCCAGATGCGGCCGTCGTTGCGCAGCGACTCGCTCATCAGGGTGAGCTTGGACTGGTGGTCGCCGGTGCGCGGGATGCAGGTCGGGTGGATCTGGGTGAAGCAGGGGTTGGCGAAGTGGGCGCCGCGCCGGTGCGCCCGCCAGACGGCGGTCGCGTTGGAGTTCATGGCGTTCGTCGACAGGTAGAAGACGTTGCCGTAGCCACCGGAGGCCAGGACGACGGCGTCGGCGAAGTACGTGGAGACCTTCCCGGTGATGAGATCACGCGCCACGATGCCGCGGGCCCGCCCGTCGACGACGATGAGGTCGAGCATCTCCGTGCGCGGGTGCATCTCGACGTTCCCGGCGGCGATCTGCCTCGACAGCGCCTGGTAGGCGCCGAGCAGGAGCTGCTGGCCCGTCTGGCCGCGGGCGTAGAAGGTACGCGAGACCTGGACGCCGCCGAAGGAGCGGGTGTCGAGCAGGCCGCCGTACTCGCGGGCGAAGGGCACTCCCTGGGCCACGCACTGATCGATGATCTCGACGGAGATCTGGGCCAGGCGGTGGACGTTGGACTCACGGGCCCGGAAGTCGCCGCCCTTGACGGTGTCGTAGAAGAGACGGTGCACCGAGTCGCCGTCGTTGCGGTAGTTCTTCGCCGCGTTGATGCCTCCCTGCGCGGCGATCGAGTGGGCGCGCCGCGGGGAGTCCTGGTAGCAGAACTGGACGACGTGGTAGCCCTGCTCGGCCAGGGTGGCACCGGCCGAGCCGCCGGCGAGTCCGGTGCCGACGACGATGATCGTGTGCTTGCGGCGGTTGGCGGGGTTGACCAGCTTGGCCTCGAAGCGCCGCTTGTCCCAGCGCTCGTGGATCGGGCCGGACGGGGCCGTGGAGTCGGTGACCGGCTCGCCCGTCACGTAGTTCACGTATTCGGTCATGTCAGCTCACCACTCCGGTCATGACGCCCACGGGTACGGCGATGAAACCGGCCGTGAGCAGCAGCGCGAGGACGTTGGCGACGGTCTTCAGGGCGCGGTCGCGGGTGCGGCTGCCGACGCCCAGGGTCTGGGCGGCGCTCCAGAAGCCGTGCCGGATGTGCAGGCCGAGGGCCAGCATCGCGACGATGTAGATGACGTTGCCGTACCAGGTGGAGAAGGTGTCCACGACGTTCTGGTACGGGTGGCCCTCCTGGAAGCCGCCGGAGTGCACGGTGCCGGTGGTCAGGTCCAGGAGGTGCCACACGATGAACAGACCGAGGATGATCCCGCCCCAGCGCATGGTGCGCGTGGCGTAGCTCGCCCGGGCCCTTGAGTGCACGTACTTGGTGGGGCGCGCCCGGATGTCGCGGCGGCTGAGCTGGGCGGCGGACACGGCGTGGGCGACGACCGCCGCCACGAGGACGATCCGGACGAGCCAGAGCGTCCACTCGTAGTGCATGAAGGGCTCGCCCACGGTGCGCAGCCAGTGGGCGTAGTGGTTGAACTCGCCCGCCCCGAAGTAGATCTTCAGGTTGCCGATCATGTGGGCGACCAGGTACAGCAGCATGATCAGACCGCTGACGGCCATCACCGTCTTCTTGCCGACGGTGGAGTCCCACACGGTGCGTGCCATGGACGGCCGTCGGTCCGTCCGCGTTGCCAGAGCCATGGGACAGCACGCTAGGGCCGAAGGTCCTCATCGGTCCAAGACATGGTGCGGCTCGTTTCAATAGCTGAGGGCTATGATGGCAGGGTGCAGTTCCAGCAGCTCCAGTACTTCGTGGCGGTGGCCGAGACCCGGCACTTCACCCGGGCCGCGGAACTGGTCCATGTCGCGCAGCCGTCACTGTCCCAGCAGATCAAGGCGCTGGAGCGGGAGCTCGGGGCGGATCTGTTCCTGCGGGCCCGCGGCAACATCACGCTCACCGACGCGGGCGAGGCGCTGCTGCCGCTGGCCCGGCGCATCCTGGCCGACGCGGACACGGCCCGGCACGAGGTGCAGGAACTGGCGCAGTTGCGCCGGGGCCGGGTGCGGCTCGGCGCGACCCCGAGCCTGTGCACGGGCCTGCTGCCGGACGTCCTGCGCGCCTTCCACGACCGCTACCCCGGCATCCGGCTGCTGATCGAGGAGGGCGGCTCGCACGACCTGGTGCGGGAGCTGGCGCGCGGCTCCCTCGACCTGGCCCTGGTCGTGCTGCCACTGCCCACCCCCTCCCCCGCGCTGACCACGGTGGAGCTGCTGCGCGAGGACCTGGTGGTGGTGTCCTCGCCGGAGGCGCCCGCGCCCGGCCGGGGACGGCGTACCGTCCGGGTCGCGGACCTGGAGGGCGAGCGCCTGGTGATGTTCCGGCACGGCTACGACCTGAGGGAACTGACCGTCGCCGCGTGCCGCGCCGAGGGCTTCGAGCCGGACCTCGCGGTGGAGGGCGGCGAGATGGACGCGGTCCTCGGCTTCGTCCGGGCCGGGCTGGGCGTGGCCGTCGTCCCGCGCATGGTCGCGACGCGGTCGGGGCGGGGGCTGCGGGTGACTCCGCTCGCCCGGCCGGGGCTGCACCGGATCATCGCGCTGGCTCACCGCAGTGATGTGGCTCCACCTCGGGCCGCGCGTGAGTTGCAGCGGATGTTGCTTGAGCGGTGAGACGGGGTCCCGCCCGGATGCGTCTGCCTCGGAAGCGCCGTTGGGGAGCGCGGGTTGGCGGTGATTGCTCGCGCCCACGCGGTGCAGCCGCAGTCCGACACGGCCCCGCGCCCCTTCCGGGGCGCTGCTCTCACCCCGTCGCGTCCACCAGGGCCAGTTCGTGCAGCCGTTCCGGTGGGCCCGGGCGGGCGTAGTACCAGCCCTGGGCCGTGTCGCAGCCCAGGATGCGCAGTTGCTCGGCCTGGGCGCTGGTCTCCACGCCCTCGACGGTGACCGCGAGGTCCAGGCTGTGGGCAAGCGAAACGATCCCCTCGACGATCTTGAGGTCGACGGGGTCGGCCGGGAACTGCTGCATGCCCTGGGTGAAGGAGCGGTCCAGCTTGAGCACGCTCACCGGCAGGCGGCGCAGGTTGGCCAGGTTGGAATACCCGGTGCCGAAGTCGTCCAGGGCGATGTCGACACCCATCTCGGCCAGTCGGCGCAGCGGTTTGAGCAGATCGTCGTCGGCTCCGATGAGGGCCGACTCGGTGACCTCCAGGCACAGGGCGTCGGGTTCCACGCCCGCCCGCTCCAGGATGTCGACGGTGTCCTGCACCAGTGAGGGGTGGCCGAGCTGGCACGGCGAGAGGTTGACGTTGATGCGCAGCCGCTCCGTGCCGCCGTCGCCGTGGAGCCGGCGCCACTCACGCGCCTGGCGCACCGACTGTTCCATCACCCAGCGGCCCAGCGGGACGATCAGGCCGGTGTGCTCGGCCAGCGGGATGAACCGGTCGGGACCGAGCACTCCGTGCTGGGGGTGCAGCCAGCGCACCAGCGCCTCGGCGCCCCGCACGCTGCCGTCGCCCAGGTGCACCAGCGGCTGGTACTCGATGAAGAACTCGCCCCGGTCCAGGGCGGTCGGCAGCGCCGTGGTCAGACCGTGCCGGGTGATGGCACGGGCGTCGGCCTCCGGGTCGGCCAGCTCGAAGCGGTTGCCGCCGGCCGACTTGGCCCGGTACATGGTGATGTCGGCGCTGCGCAGCACCTCTGCCGCGCTGCGCTCCCCCACCGGTCCCTCGACGACGCCGATGCTGCCGCGCACGGTCAGTTCGCGTCCGTCGACGCCGATCGGGGCCACCAGCGCGTTCATGATGCGGGCGGCGAGCTCGTCGACCTCGCGCTGGGTGTCCGGACCGGTGGTCAGCGCGACGAACTCGTCGCCGCCGATCCGTGCGACCATCTCGCCGGGCGCGGTCGCGCACGACTGCAGCCGGTCGGCGACCTCGACGAGCAACCGGTCGCCGGCCGCGTGGCCGAGACTGTCGTTGATGGTCTTGAAGCCGTCCAGGTCGAGGTAGCACAGCCCGAACCGCTGGCCCTCGCCGGCGTTCAGCGCCTTCTCCAGGCGTTCGAAGAACAGGGTGCGGTTGGGCAGACCGGTGAGCGCGTCGTGCGTGGCCTCGTAGCGCAGCCGCAGGTTGAGCAGCCGCCGCTCGGTGGTGTCCTCCATGAGGGCGAGCTGGTACTGGGGCATGCCGTCGGCGTCGCGCAGCAGGGAGACGGTGAGGTTGGTCCACAGGACCGTTCCGTCGGGCCGGTAGAAGGCCTTTTCCACGTGGTAGTGCTCGCGCTCGCCGCGCACCAGTTCGTCGTAGAGCCGCCAGACCTGGGGGGCGTCCTCGGCGTGCGTCCACTCCCTGACGTTGCGTCCGCGGACGTTCTGCTCGGAACCGCCGAACATGCGCAGCAGCGCGCCGTTGACCTGGAGCACGTTTCCGTCCAGGTCGGCGATGCCGATTCCTATCGCCGCCCCTTCGAACACCGCCCGGAAGCGGGCCTCGCTCGCGTGCAGCGCCTGCGCGACCACGCCCTGCGCGCGGAGCGCGGCCTGCGCGATCGCCTCCTGCTCGGCCAGCGTCCGCTCGCGCAGCGCCCGCGCGAACCCGGCGGCCATGGCGTGCTGCAGCCGCGCGGAACGGGCGCGCAGGTCCTCCTGGGGGCCGTCCTCGCCGCAGTAGAGGACGAGGTAGGCGTCCACGCAGTCCAGGGAGCGGCTGAGCGCCTCGGGGGAGGTGCAGTGCGCGCCGACGAGGGCACCGCCGACCGCCTCGCCCTCACCCGCGTCGAAGCCCCTGGCCAGCAGCGCCCGGCTCAACCGGCGGGCGAGCGGAAGCAGTTGCTCCTCGAGCTCCGGCCGGGTGAGCGAGGTCGAGGTCACCGGGAAGACCGCCCGGCTCCAGATCGTCGCAAACCGGCGCAGTCTGTCCTCCGGCTCGTCCGGCCCCGCGATCACGCCGTACGCCCCACGCCCGCGAAGCCGGAGAAGGCATAAGGATCCTCGTCCTCCGGTGCCGTCTCCGGCCGCCAGTGCGGCATCGGCACCAGTCCGGGCTCCACCATGTCGTACCCCTCGAAGAACCGCGCGATCTCCTCGCGCGAGCGCATGATCAGCGGGTTGCGGATGTCCTTGTACACGTCGACCGCGCCCTCGCTCCGCTCCGGCGGCAGCGGGACTCCCTCGTACGAGGCATGCGTGAGCAGGAGCAGGCTGCCGGGCGCGAGCGCGTCGCGCAACTCGGCCACCGCACCGTACGGGTCGTCCGCGTCCTCCACGAAGTGCAGTATGGCAACGAGAAGCAGCCCAACTGGCCGATTCGGGTCGATCAGCCGCTGCACTTGGGGACTGTTGAGGATTTCCTGGGGCTTGAGCAGATCCGCCGCGACGACGTCCGTGCCGTCGTCGCCGGCCAGGACCGCCTGGCTGTGCGCGACGGCCACCGGGTCGTGGTCGACGTACACCACGCGCGCGCCGGGGCACGCGGCCCGGGCGACCTCGTGGACGTTGCCGAAGGTGGGGATGCCGGAGCCGATGTCCAGGAACTGGGTGACGCCTTCGGCCACGGCGTGACGCACGGCCCGGCGCATGAACGCCCGGTTCGCCTGCATGATCTTGGGCAGTCCCGGCATGAACTCCATCGCCCTGCGGGCCGCGACCCGGTCCACCTCGAAGTTGTGCGATCCGCCCAGGTAGTAGTCGTAGATACGAGCGACGCTCGGCACCGAGATGTCAATACTCCGTGGGGCCCAAGCAGGACGCTCCATCTGTCTCTCCAAGGCGTAGGCGATCCGGTGTTCGAGCTGAGGCTACTGATCGCCCGCCAAAGGGGCGAGCGGAACCGGAAATTGACCATCCGTTCTAGGTCACCACCTGCGGCACTTGCCCGTTCGGGCCCGCGTCACGACGGTTTGCGGGGATCTGGCGCAACCACCGGACGGGCGCCCGCACCGCACGGCGAACCGCCCCCTCCGTGCGGTGCGGAGGGGGCGGTCCGGTCCGGTGCGTGCCGTTTCGTCCGGCACTCTCGGTCGTCTGTCGCGGGTGATGCCTACTTCGCCGGCGCGCCGACCGGCTTTCCTTCGGGGGACACGGCGTACCAGGTGCCACCGACGCCCTGACCGTTGATGTCGCCGGGGACCTTGTCGCCGGAGAAGGTGTAGATCGGCCAGCAGTCGACGGTCATCTGCTTGGGGCCGTCCGGCCGGGTGAAGCCCATCAGGCCCTTCTTCTGGACACCCTTGGTGTCCTCGGGGGCGACGGGCGCCACGGCGGGCCACTTGTCCAGGCAGCTGCCGGTGCACGCCGACACCGGCTTCGGCCACGCCTGGTCCTTCAGGAAGCGGTAGACCGTCATGCCGTTCTTGTCGACGACGATGTCGCCCAGTTCCGTCTTCTTCACCGACAGACCGGGCAGGCTCGCCAGCGAGGCCTTCTTGCCGTCGGGGGCGAGGGCGAACCACTTGCTGCCCACCCCCTGACCGTTGATCTCGCCGGCCTTGGTGTCCTTGGCGTACCGGTACGCCGGCCAGCCACCGATGGTCAGCTGCTTGGTGCCGTCGGAGCGGGTGACCTCGCCCAGCAGGGCCTTGTTGATGCCGGCGCCCGCCGTGGCATCGTTCGCCGGGACCGGAGGCCAGGCCTTCGCGCAGTCGCCGTCGCAGTTGGACTTGGGGGGTTCGGCCGTGTCCTGGTCGAAGCGGTACAACGTCATTCCGGCGCTGTCCGTCAACACCTTGCCCAGCCGGGCGTTGCCGGAGACGGCGAGTTGACCCGCGGGCTTCGCCGCGGCGGCGGCGCCCTGCTGGCCGTCGGCACCGTAGCCGTTGCCCGCCCCGGCACCCGTTGCGGTACCCGCACCCGCACCGCCGCTGCCGAATCCACCGGCCGGAGCCGTCGCACCCACGTTCTGGCTGCCCGCCGACGGGGCTGCGTTTTCCTGACCGCACGCCGTCGTCAGCGCCAGCACGGCCGCGGCCGTGGCCACGAGCGAGGCGCTCCGCCAGGAGGTCTTCATCGTCAACTCCCGATAATCACAAGGGTGTTGCAGCGCCCTACTGCGCCGCCGCACGACATTGGATACGCAGCGGAGGGACGGTTGTGTTCAGCCGCAGCACAAATTTCTTGCCGAACGCTGTGAACCTTTCGAGCCAACTCCGCACACACCTGCGTATTACGCCCCCCACCGCGGCCGGCCGATCAAACCCGCCCAGCGGCCTTCATCCCTCCTTCGGGGCAATCCACCGGCACCACGGCGTGCCCGCACCGGCCAAGGCTCATGCTCTCCGACGTGCAACGACCCGAACCGACACGATTCGCCCTGGCGCTAAGGGCGTTGATCCCGGTGACCCTGGCGTGGATGTGCGTGGGCGTGCCCGCCGCACCGGCCGCGGCCGACGCCTGCGCGTACGCCGTCACGGGAGCCGGCGGCACGGTGGCCGTGGCGGCGGCCGGCGGGCACTCCTGGCCCACCCTGCCCCCGCCCTGCCCGAAGCCCACGCCGACCCCCACGCCTCCTCCCCCGCCGCCTCCCCCACCTCCCCCTCCACCGCCTCCGCCGCCTCCGCCGCCTCCGAAGCCCAGTCCGAAACCGCCGCCACCACCCAAGCCGGCGCCCACGCCCAGACCCACACCGAAGCCGGAACCTCCGCCGCCGCCGCGACCGGCCCGCGCGGCGCCACGGCCGGCGGCCCCGCCCCCGCCGGCTCCCGCACCGCCCCCGAAACCCGCCCCGAGACCTCGTCCTGCGGCGTCGCCGGTGAGCTACCCGAGCTACCACCCCCAACCGCACCGGCCCGCACCGCAGCACGGTCCGTCGCCGGTCACCTACGTCCTGCTCATCGCGGTGCCCGCACTGGCCGCCGTCGCCGCGCTCCGCCCGCGCTGATTACTGGAGGCACCTGTTGTCGGAATGGCTTGTTCTCGCCCTCGCGATGCTGGCCGCCTGCGTCGTGGTCGTCATCGTCACCTTCCTGCGGCACCGCCGGGCGGCCGAGGACGAGGATCCCAGTGAGACCCCGGACGTCATCGAGTACATGACGATGTGGATCGGCGTGGTGTACGCCATCGTGCTGGGCCTGGCCATCGCCGGTGTCTGGGAGGCACGTGTCGCCGCCCAGGACCACGTCCAGGCGGAGGCCCAGGCACTGCACGAGATCTCCGAGCGCGTCCGGGTCTATCCGGCGGACGTCCGCGACCGGATCCGCACCGATGTCGACGCCTATGTCGGACACGTCGTCGGCACCGAGTGGAAGACCATGGCCGACCACGGCCGCGTCACCAAGCAGGGCGACCAGCTGCTCGACCGCGTCCGGGCGGACGTCACGGACTACCGGCCGAAGTCGGACTTCGAGGCACAGGCCTACCAACCGCTCGTGGACCAGGTGACCGCCGCCGACCAGGCCCGCGCCGCACGCTCCGACTCCACCGGGGAGACCATGCCCGGCGTTGTGTGGTTCGGGCTGATCACCGGGGCCGTGATCACCGTGGGCATGATCTTCGCCCTGCAGATCAGGCGTACGGCACGGGAGCTGATCCTCGCCGGGTTGTTCTCCGCGCTGATCGCCTTCCTGCTCTTCCTGATCTGGGACTTCGACGCGCCGTACAGCCGGGGGATCGCGGCGTCGGCGCAGCCGTACCTGAACATGTTCCCGCACATCCCGCACTGACTGTGTCTCAGCCGGCGCCGAGGCACCCTCAGCGCCTGACGCGGCCTCATCCGACGGACCGTCGGGTGAGGCCCGTCGAGCGTTCCGTCCCCCGGCCGCAGGAACGCCGTCCCCTGTGCGGCGCACACGGTTGCCCCGTTCGCCCGGGAGCGATCGCGCCCGGGCGCACATGTTCCTAGCGTTTCGATCATCGAGGTGCATTTCTGGCACAAGCGGAAAAGGTCCGCAGCTGCTCCTCGGGGACCGGAGGATTCATCATGCGCGTAATACGCGTCGTTTCGGCCGCACTGCTGGGCGTGACCGCACTCACCTTCTCCGCACCGGCCGCCGTAGCCAGCGGCGGTGACAGTCACTCCTACGGTGGCGGCAGCAACAGCCGCTCCTACGGGGGTGGCGGAGACAGTCACTCCGGGGGCGGAGGCGGCAAGAGCTACTCCGACTCCGACGACGGTGGTGACGAGGACCGCTCCGGCGGACGTGGCGGTGAGGACCGCTCCGGCGGACGTGGCGGTGAGGACCGCTCCGGCGGACGCGGTGAAGAGGACCGCTCCGGCGGACGTGGTGGAGAGGACCGCTCCGGCGGTGACGACGGCGGCAAGCCGGAGCACTTCCAGCACGGCGTCCGCGCGGGTGAGGGCGGCACCATCGCCGGTTTCGACCTCAAGGAGATCGGCATGGGCACCGCACTCATCGCGGGCTCGGTGGGCGCGGCGTACTACCTCTCGCGCCGCCGCACCGGCGAGGAAGCCGCCTGATCACGCCTCTTCCACCTCACACGCCTTCGCCCCGGACCCTGCGAGGTCCGGGGCGGAGGCCTGTGTGGGCGGGCGCGGACCGTGCCGGCTCCCAGGGCGAAGGCCTGTTTGCGCGCGGCGGCCGACGGCTCACAGCCGATCGGTGACCGGGAAGATCGCGGGATCCGGGGCCGGGAGGACCCGGTCCCCCAGTCGGGAAGACCCGGCCGGGAAGACAGAAGGATCCGGCCTCCGCGGCTGCGGAGGCCGGATCCGGTGAGGACGGGAAGGCGGTCCGGTGAGCCGGGGGATCACCGGCCGGACTGCCGGGCAGGGTGCTCGGCGCCGCCCCGTCAGATCTGCTTCTCGGAGCGGCGACGCCTCCAGAACACGCCACTCGCCACCACGGCAGCGGCCACCATCCCGCCACCGATCGCCATGTCGGTCGGGGTCGCCCCGGTCGAGGTGCCGCCGCCGACCCCGCCGTGGACGCCGCCGAGGACGGTGAGGGCCGCCGGACGCGTCAGGGTCCGGCCGTCGCAGCGGACGGTGACGTCGAAGGTGCCCGGGTTGGCGTCCGCACGGACGGTTCCGATGCCCGTGGCACGGTCGCCGCTGCCGGTCGGCCTCAGTGGCGTGTCCGGGAACACGCGCGAGGACATGGTGCCGCCGTTGCGGCAGCCGTCGGCCGTGAGCGTCAGCTGAGCGCCGCGGGCGATCACGCTGGGCTGGGCGACGATGTTGCGGATGCCGACGCCACCGCTGCCCTGGCCGACGGCACCGTTGCCCTGGCCGCCGACGCCGGTGCCCTGCCCGTCGCCGAGGCCGTTGCCCTGGCCACCGCCGGGCACGTCGCCGACGCCGTTGCCCTGCCCGTCGCCGCCGGCCTGACCGTTGTTGGCGTTGCCGTTGCCCTGCCCGTTGCCGTTGCCCTGCACGCTGCCGTTGGCCCGACCGCTGTTGCCGTTGCCCTGCCCGTTGCCGTTGCCGTTGCCGTTGCCGTTGCCCTGACCATTGCCCTGGCCGGCACCGTATCCGTTCCCCTGGCCACCGCCCGGAGCATTGCCGAAGCTGTTGCCCTGGCCGTTGCCGGAGCCGTTGCCCTGACCACCTCCTGAACCGTTGCCGAAGCCGTTCCCGAGACCATTGCCGGGAACGACGACGGCTCCGTTCCCCGGCACGGCGCCGGTACCGCTGCCCGGAACGACGGCGACACCGTTGCCCGGAACCACCGGGGCACCGCCGTCCCCTGCCAAGCCCGGTAGCTCATTCCCCCTCGCCACGGCCGCCGGGGCGGCGAGCCCCAGGGCGGCGACCGCAGCGGCCACAGTGGCCAGCGGGGCACGAGTAGTACGCATGAGATCCTCCGCGGAAGGCACCCCGGGGACCCGTACCCGGTGGTTCGGCGAGAAAGCACCTCCCGGAAAAACCCTCAGATGTCCGGCACGCGGCCGCATTTCGGCAGTGGTCCGTACCGGTGAGCCAAGTCGCGGAAGTAATTCCGCCGATCGAACATCACCGCAGGTCACGGACCGTCAGAAATTCCCCGTCCGGGGCGACTCGGATGGCGCACCAAAGAGCGTGGCCACCCGTTCGTGTCTGCCCCGTCGCCGGTTTGACGCGCGGGACTTAGCGTTTCCGTATGCGCGAACGACGGCGGCGACGGCCGCGTCGAGAGGGGATGGCGAATGTCTGCGAGCGAGCTGTCCAGGATTGCCGGACAGGAGGAGCCGGAGCCGCAGAAGAAGCGCGCCCCGTGGGGCGTGATAGCGCTTGTTCTGCTCACCGGACTTGCGCTCATCCGCAATGGTTCGGGGGAGTTCGACGTGGGTCCTCCGCAGCCCGCGACGGCGGTCGCCCCGGACAGCACCCGCACGCCGAGCGCCTCCCCCGGGACCACGCAACCGCTGCCGTACTCGGTGCCCGACCGGATCAGGATTCCCACCATCCAGGTCGACGCGCCCGTCACGGCGGTCGGTCTGGACCAGGACGGCTGGATCGCCGCGCCGCCGCCGGAGAACCCGAATCTGGCCGGCTGGTTCACCGGTGCGGTCACGCCCGGGGAAAAGGGGACGGCCGTGGTCGTCGGCCATGTCGACAACAAGATGGGGCCGGCCGTCTTTTACGGGCTGGGTGCGCTGAAGAAGGGCAACCGCGTCGAAATCCACCGCCAGGACGGGAAGACGGCCGTTTTCGAGATCTACGGCATCGAGGTCTTCGAAAAGAGCAGCTTCCCCGGCGACCGTGTCTACGGTTCCAAGGGCACACCGGAACTGCGGGTCATCACCTGCGGCGGCGGTTACTCCAAGCAGACCGGGTACGACGGCAACGTCGTCGTGTTCGCCCGCCTGGTCGAGTCCCGCTGAGCGGTCCGTGGGCCGGACAGAACACAAGGCGTCCGGCCCTGCCCCCCGCGGGCGGGTCCGGACGCCCTGGGCCGGGTCAGGTGAAGTTCCTGCGCGGCACGGTGAAGTGGTAGCCGTCCTCCAGCAGGTGCGGCAGATAGCTGCGCAGCGCGCGGACGGTCTGCGAGCGGTCGCCGCCGGCGTCGTGGGAGAGCACCACGACCCCGGGGCCGGCTCCGTTCTCGACGCGGTCGATGATGGTGCTGGTGCCGGGGACGGTCCAGTCGAGGCTGTCGACCGTCCAGGCCAGCGGTTCCATGTCCAGCTCGGCGCCGAGCTGGAAGGCGGCCCGGTTCCAGGCGCCGTAGGGGGCACGGAACCACAGGGGGCGTTGGCCGTAGGCCTTCTCGATGACGGCGCTGGTGCGTTCCATCTCGGAGCGGATCTCGCCGCGGGTGAGCTGGGTGAGCAGCGGGTGGGTCCAGGTGTGGTTGCCGACGACGTGGCCCTCGTCGGCCATCCGGGCCAGCAGGTCCCGGTTCCAGTCGGCCATCTCCCCGCACACGAAGAACGTCGCGCGGACGTCGTACTTCGCAAGGGTGTCCAGGATGTGCGGGGTGTACTCGGGGTTGGGGCCGTCGTCGAACGTCAGCAGCATGGTGTTGCCGCCTCCGGACATGCGCAGGATGGGCTCGTGCCGCACCGGCAGCGCCGCAGGTTCGGGGTGGGCGGCGCCGTCGCCGGTCAGGGGCTGGAGACGGTAGGCCTCGGGCTTGAGGGCGCTGCGCGCCTGGGGGCCCGCGGCGGCGGACCGTGCCGGAGTGTCGGAGGAACCGGAGAGCAGCAGACCGGCCGTGCCGGCCGCGCCCGCCGTCCCCAGCGCGGCGACCCCGGCGAGCAGAGCCCGGCGCCGCGTGAGCAACTGATCCTTTTGCATGACTCATCAGTCGCCCGGCCGGGGACCGGCTCACGCCTGGAGCACCGGAGCGGGCGCAGGAAAACACTCGCCCGGCCCAGTGGCCGCTAGGCCGGGTAACGCCCTGCCCACGGCTGCGCAAAGAGCTCCGCGCCCCGGCTCAGCGGCGGCGCACCAGGGGGAACGGCAGCGTCTCACGGATCGTCAGGCCGGTGAGGAACATGACCAGTCGGTCGACGCCCACACCGAGTCCGCCGGTCGGTGGCATGGCGTACTCGAGGGCGTCGAGGAACTCCTCGTCCAGCTCCATCGCCTCCGGGTCTCCCCCGGCGGCGAGCAGGGACTGGGCGGTGAGGCGACGGCGCTGTTCGACGGGATCGGTCAGCTCCGAGTAGGCGGTGCCGAGTTCGGTGCCGAAGGCGACGAGGTCCCAGCGTTCGGCGAGCCGCGGGTCGGTGCGGTGCTGCCGGGTCAGAGGGGAGACGTCGGTCGGGAAGTCCTTGTAGAAGGTGGGCAGCGTCGTCCGCTCCTCCACCAGCCGCTCGTACATCTCCAGGACGATGTCGCCGGAGCCGTCGCCCGCGGTGTACGGCACGCCGGCCCGGTCGCAGAGGCGGTGCAGCGTCTCCAGGTCCGTGCCCGGCCCGATCTCCTCCCCGAGCGCCTCGGAGATCGCCCCGTGCACGGTCTTGACCGGCCAGGCTCCGGAGATGTCGTACTCGGTGCCGTCCTTGCGGGCGACCGGGCGGCCGAAGGCGGCGGTCGCGGCGCCCTGGACCAGTTCGCGGGTGAGGTCGAGCATCACCTCGTAGTCGGCGTAGGCCTGGTAGGCCTCCAGCATGGTGAACTCGGGATTGTGCTTGTGGGAGATGCCCTCGTTGCGGAAGGTGCGGCCCATCTCGAACACCTTCTCAAGGCCGCCGACGCACAGCCGCTTCAGGTACAGCTCGGGCGCGATGCGCAGGTACATGTCGAGGTCGTAGGCGTTGATGTGGGTGGTGAAGGGGCGGGCGTTGGCGCCGCCGTGGATCTGCTGCAGGATCGGCGTCTCGACCTCCAGGAAGCCACGGTCCAGCAGGCCCTGCCGCAGGGCCTGTACGACGGTGGAGCGGACGCGCACCATGGCGCGGGCGTCGTGGCTGGCGACCAGGTCGAGGTAACGGCGGCGCACCCGGGCCTCGGGGTCGGCGAGGCCGCGGCGCTTGTCGGGCAGCGGGCGCAGGCACTTGCCGAGCAGCTGCCAGGAGGTGACGAAGACCGTCGGTTCGCCCTGGTCGCTGACGCCCGCGCGGCCGGTGGCGGTGATGTGGTCGCCGATGTCGGTGTCGGCGGTGAAGCGGTCGAGGGCGCTGCGGCCGGTGCCGGACCGGGTGAGGGCCAGTTGGTGGTCGCCGGTCCAGTCGCGCAGCACGACGAAGACGATGCCGCCGAAGTCGCGGACCAGCATGATCCGGCCGGCCACCGTGGCCTGTTCGCCCTCGCGGACCTCGGCGAGGGTGTGGGTGCGGGCCGGAACGCCCACCGGGTAGGGGTCGGCGCCGGCGGCGCGCAGCCGGTCGAGCCTCGCGTGCCGGACGCGGACCTGTTCGGGCAGGCCGGCGAGCGGGTCGCCGGGCCGGACCGGGTGCTCCTCGCCCGGGCCGGGCGCGGGCGTCTCGTCGAGGCCCAGCGCGGAGAGCGGGGGCAGGCCCTCCGTGGTGGCGGGCCGGGGACCGCGTCCCTGGCGGCCCTTGCCCCAGAGCTTGCGCAGCGAGGGTACGGGGACGAAGCCCTCGGCGATGCCGGAGGCGAGGCCGATGCGGGCCAGGGAGGCGGTCTCCCCGTAGCAGATGAACCGCGGGTACCACTCGGGGTGGTACTTCGCGTTGGACCGGTACAGCGCCTCCAGCTGCCACCAGCGGGAGAAGAACAGCAGCAGCCTGCGCCACAGCCGCAGCACCGGGCCGGCGCCGATGCGGGCGCCCTCCTCGAAGACCGCGCGGAACACCGCGAAGTTCAGCGACACCCGGCGCACGCCGAGCTTCGGGGCGGCCGCGCACAGTTCGGCCACCATGAACTCCATGACGCCGTTCGGGGCGGCGCGGTCCCGGCGCATCAGGTCCAGGGAGACACCGTCGCGGCCCCAGGGCACGAAGGACAGCAGGGCGAGCAGCCGGCCGTCCGTGCCGAGGGCCTCGACGAGGAGGCAGTCGCCGTCGGCCGGGTCGCCGAGACGGTCCAGCGCCATGGAGAAGCCGCGTTCGGTCTCGGTGTCGCGCCAGGAGTCGGCCTTGTCGACGACCTCCTCCATCTCCGCCTCGGTGAGGGCGGCGTGGCGGCGGACCCGGCAGGTGGCGCCGGTGCGCCGCACCCGGTGCACGGCCTGTCGGGTCACCCGCATGTCCCGGCCGTCGAGGTCGAAGTCGGCGACGTGCACGATCGCCTCGTCGCCGAGCTGGAGGGCGCCGAGTCCGGCGCGGGCGTAGGCCGTGGCGCCCTCTTCGGAGGCGCCCATCACGGCGGGCGCCCAGGCGTAGCGGCGGGCCACGTCCTGCCAGGCGGCGATGGCGTGCGGCCAGGCCTCCCGGTCGCCGACGGGGTCGCCGCTGGCCAGGCACACGCCGGCCTCGACGCGGTAGGTGACCGCGGCCTTGCCGCTGGGTGAGAAGACGACCGCCTTGTCGCGGCGGGTGGCGAAGTAGCCGAGGGAGTCGTCCTCGCCGTAGGCCTTCAGCAGGGCGCGGATGCGCGGTTCCTCGTCGCCGTGCAGGGCCGCTTCCAGGCGCTGCGAGCGGAACAGCGTCGCGGCGGCGTTGAGCAGGGCGAGCGCGCCGAACAGGCCGAGCAGGAAGGTCACGGCGCGGGGCGGGCGGCCGTCGAAGTCGCGGCCGGAGGCGGCCAGGCCGCCGAGGACCCGGTTGGCGGCCCAGGCCAGGTGCTGGCCCTGGGGCAGTGTGCCGGGGAAGAGCGCGACCAGACCCCAGCCGACCACGATCGCCACCACGAGGCCGACGGCCAGCACGGCCAGCGCCCGCCATACGGCGCCGCGTCTGGAGGCGGCGTAGAACTCTCCGCGGGCGGCGATCAGCACCAGCAGGGCGAGGCCGCACACGATCAGGGACGGCAGCGACTCGGCGTACCGGCCGAAGATCACACCGACGATGTCGGTCAGGATCAGCAGACCGAGGTAGACGACGACCAGCCACCAGGCGACCCGTTTGCGGGCGGCGGTGGCGCCGGCGAGCAGAAAGAGGAAGACGGCGTAGGCGAGGTTCGCGCTGACCGGGACCAGCAGAAGGTCGAGGACGTGGACGACCGGGCGGAGCAGGGCGCGCAGCGGGGCGATGAGGTCCAGGAGCGCACAGAGCAGGCCGAGGGCGCCGAAGAAGGCGGCGAAACCTTCGGGCACCCGGTTCAGGAGGCCGTGTGCGGGCGGCTGTCCGGGGCCCGCCGCGTCCCGGCGGCGGGCGCCGTTGACTGTGGCGGTCATGGCATTGACGGGGTGGCGCTCATGGTTCCGACTGTAGGAACACCCCGCCCGCGGCGCCCGTCGAGGGGTCCGGTCCGCGGTGCCCGGTGCGAGGGCGTCCAGGGGGTGTCGTTCGCATCGCCCCGGGTCCGCGGTGATCCGAAAGACACCCCCAGGGCTTGCGTGCGGCGGCCGTCGAGGGCGCCCGTGCGGCGGCGCGACCTGCCGCTTCCGATAGCCTCGGTGGCGTGACGGAACAGCACTCGCCCCAGTTCGAGCGGGGCACGGACGGGCCGAAGGTCATCGTCGTCGGGGTGGACGGCTCCGACTCCTCGATGCGGGCCGCCGCCTACGCCGCCGGTCTGGCCAGACGGCAGCATGCGCTGCTCGCCGTCGTGTACGTGCAGCCGGTGATGACGGCGGGTGCCGCGCTCGGGGCGCCGGTGGCCGAGACGACCGACGAGATCGCCGAGGACCTCGTCCAGCAGATCCGTGACTCCGCACAGCGGCTGAAGGGGATATTCGAGATTCGCTGGGAGTTCCACACCTTCCCGGGGGACCCGTACAGCGGTCTGGTCCGGGCCGCCGACGAGCTCAAGGCGGACGCCGTGGTCGTGGGCGCCTCGGAACAGGCCGGCCACCGGATCATCGGCTCCGTGGCCATCCGCCTCGTGAAGGCGGGGCGATGGCCGGTGACCGTGGTGCCGTAGGCCGCTGCGACGGCCGGTCGCTGCCGTCCCGGCCGTGCGTGGCGTCTTCCGCACCGGGTGGCGCTGGACCATCATGATCCGCCATCAGCCGTTTGCCGTCTGTGAAGAGGTGAGGCGCATGGCTGGGCTCCGGATGGGTGAAGGCATTCTCCGCCGCAAACCCATCGAACACATCGAAGACACGGAAGTCGGCGAGGGCCCGCGGCTGGAACGGTCGCTCGGGCTGGGGCAGCTGACGGCGATCGGCGTGGGCGGCATCATCGGCGCGGGCATCTTCACCCTGGCCGGCACGGTGGCCAACGGTGTGGCGGGGCCCGCCGTGGTCGTCTCCTTCCTCATCGCGGGCATCGCCAGTGCCGCGGCCGCGCTGTCGTACGCCGAGTTCGCGGGCCTGATCCCGAAGGCGGGCTCGGCCTACACCTACGGGTACGCGGTGCTCGGCGAGTTCGCCGGCTGGTTCATCGGCTGGGACCTGCTCCTTGAGTACACGGCGATCGTGGCGGTGGTCGCGATCGGCATCTCCGGCTACTTCAGCTTCCTGGTGGAGCAGGTGGGCGCCCATCTGCCGGCGTGGATGCTGGGTGCGCCGGGGACCGGTGCCGGTCACCGGGTCGACCTGTTCGCCGCGGTCCTGTGCCTGCTCATCGCCTGGCTGCTGACCCTCGGCATCCGCAGCGCGGCCCGCTTCGAGACGTTCGTGGTGGTGGTGAAGGTGCTGGTGGTGCTGCTGGTGATCGCCGTCGGCTTCTTCCACATCAACTCCGCCAACTACCACCCGTTCTTCCCGTACGGGGTCGGAGGGGCGTTCACCGGTGCGGCGACCGTGTTCTTCGCGGTGTTCGGCTACGACGCCATGTCGACGGCGGCCGAGGAGTCCAGGGACGCCCAGCGCCATATGCCGAAGGCGATCATCTACTCGCTCGCGATCGCGATGGTGCTGTACGTGGCGGCGTGTCTGGTGCTGACCGGCATGCAGAACTACAAGGACATCGACAAGGAGAGCGGCTTCTCCACCGCGTTCAAGTCCGTGGGGCTGAACGGGCTGGCGAACGTGATCGCGGTGGGCGCGATCATCGGCATCCTCACCGTGATGTTCACCTTCATGCTGGGCGTGACCCGGGTGTGGTTCGCCATGTCCCGGGACGGGCTGCTGCCCAAGTGGTTCGCGAAGACGCACCCCACGCGCCATGTGCCGACGCGTGTGACGTGGATCGTCGGGGTGGCGTCGGCCGCGATCGCCGGGTTCATTCCGATCGCCCAGGCCGCCGAGCTCACCAACATCGGCATCCTGCTGGCGTTCGTGGTGGTGTGCACGGCGGTGATCGTGCTGCGCTACCGGCAGCCCGACCTGCCGCGTTCCTTCCGCACGCCGTGGATGCCGTTCGTGCCCGCGCTGGGTGTCGTCTTCTCGATCTGGCTGATCACGTTCCTCCAGTGGCAGACCTGGGTCCGGTTCGCCGTGTGGTTCGTGATCGGGTGCGTGGTCTACTTCCTGTACTCGTACAAGCGGTCGGCGCTGGCACGGCGTCCGCCGGGCTGATCGGGGCCTCGGCCGCGGGAAGGTGAGCCGATCGGGGTCACTGTCCCATCACCAGACCGTCCTGCGCGGCGCCCCGGCCGAGCACCACGTCGCGGATCCGGTCGCGCACACCCTGCAGGTCGGCCCCCTGGGCGATGGCCGCGTTGACATCGACCACGCGGCCGGCGTCGACGTCGAACACCTCCGGGACGAACTCGGCCCGGACCACCTCCCAGCGTCCGCCGGGGTGTGCGGGCGGGGCGAAGGCGAAGCGGGCGAGGGTGCTCTGGTTGCCGCGCGGATCCTGGGTACCGCGGTCGCCGGTCATCGGGCCGGCGATCTGGTCGCCCATGCCGTAGACCACCCAGGTGCCGTTGACCTTCTCGTACGCCTGCGGGACGTGGGCGTGGGTGCCGAGGATCAGGTCGACGTCGGGGCGGCCGTCCGTGCGGGAGGCGGTCAGCAGCCGGCCGAGGGCGAGTTGCCGCGGGTCGGGGGCGTCCTGCCACTGGGTGCCCCAGTGCAGGGACACGACGACCACGTCGGCGCCCGCCTTCCGGGCCGTCCGGGCGTCGGTGAGGATACGGGTCTCGTCGATGAGGTTGACGGCCCAGGGCTGTCCGGCTGGAAGCGGACGGTCGCAGCCGTAGGTGTAGGCCAGGTGGGCGACCAGTGCCCGGCCCGCGCGCAACAGCGTGACGCTGCGCGCCTCGCCCTCGGTGCGCGCCGATCCCGCGTGCCGCAGCCCGGCGTGGTCGAGGGCGTCCAGGGTGCGCCGGATGCCGTCGGCGCCGTCGTCCAGGGTGTGCTCGGAGGCGGTGGAGCAGTCGTCGTAGCCGGTCGCGGCAAGGCCCCGCGCCACCTCGGGCGGGGCCTTGAACAGGGGGGCGCCGCTGTAGGCGCCGTTCGCGCCGTAGACGGTCTCCATGTGACACAGCGCGAGGTCGGCGCGGGAGACGATGGACCGGACGCCCTGAAGCATCGGCCGGAAGTCGTGGCCGGCGCCATGGGCGTCGTAGTGGGCCCGGTCGATCACCGAGGAGTCCGGCAGGACGTCGCCGGAGGCGACGAGCGTGAAACCGCCGGCGGCCGTCGCGGACGGGCCCGGGTGCCCTCGAGCGCCTTCGGAAGGAGCGCGGTGCTCCCGGAAGTGCGCCTGGCAGGCGGCGGCCGCGGTCAGGAGGGCCGTCACCACCACGGCCACCCGCTGTCTGCGTGCGATCATCAGTTCACCCCGCTGCGGTCGTATGGACAGACAAATGGGTACGAATCTGGCCGCCGTCGCAAACAGCCTCGGCATCCCCGTTAGCCCGTCCGGTGTGCCGGAGCGGGGCTGACGGACCGTTCGTCGCACCGTTCGCCGACGCGATCGACCGTCCGCCGCACAGCCGTGTGCGCGCCCTGTCCCCGCACCGCCCCCTGCGATGCGATACGGCCATGACGGCCGGAACCACCCTCCCGCACGGGTCGACGACCGCCGAACACGAGCTCGCCGCGCTGCAGCGCGAGCACGGCAGGCCGCTGTTCGCGCTGCTGCTCCGGCTCTGCGACGGCGACCGGCAGCGGGCCGAGGACCTGCTCCAGGAGACCCTCGTGCGAGCCTGGCGGCATCCCGAGGCGCTGCGCGCGGACGCCTTCGACTCCGTACGGCCCTGGCTGCTGACCGTGGCCCGGCGGCTCGCCATCGACGCGCGCCGGGCCCGGCAGGCACGGCCGCCCGAGGTCGGGGACGCGATCCTGGAGAACGCGCGGGTGATCGCCGACCACGCCGAGCGGGCCGCCGCGACGCTCGATGTGCGGGCGGCTGTGAAGACACTCACTCCGCAGCACCGTGAAGTACTGGTGCTGGTGTATTTCCAGGGGGCCAGTGTGGCGGAGGCCGCCGAAACCCTCGGCATTCCGCCCGGTACCGTGAAGTCCCGCGCGTACTACGCGCTGCGCGCCCTGCGCCGGGTGCTTCCGGGATACGCGACCGACCTGCGGTGAAACCGACACCCGAGTCAAACCTCCGTAAAGCGCCTTGCTGTGGACCACCGTTGAGTAATCGGCTGTCCTCATCCGTGTTCCGACTGGGAGCCCGGGTCGGGCGACGCGCACGCACCGGAGGAAGGCAGGAAGGGATGCTGCACAGAGGTCAAGAGAGCACGGACGGCAACGGCGGCGGTGAACTGACCGTCCCCATGGCGTGGTTGTACGCCGAGTACATCGCCGACGAGTTGCTCCGCACCGGGGATCTGATGCCGCCGACGTCCTTCGAGTTCCGTGCGGGGCGGGACGCGCTGGCGCTGACCATCTTCCTCTCCGACACCGGCGGCGAGCTGTCCGGCATCCGGGTCGTCTCCCAGTTGGAGACCTGGCTGTCGCTGACCGCGTACGACCAGCCGTGGCAGGACTGGGTGCGCGAGCGGATGGCCGAGCTCGCGGCGGACGCGCATGCCTCGGGCGTGCCCTCACCGGACCTGGACCTGGCCGAGGCCGCCTGGCGCTGGCTGGAGGAGACCGAGCTGCTCGCGCCCGACCTGGACGCGGTGCCCGGCGGCGTGGGACTGGCCGGCGAGGACGACGGGCCGGGCGGCGGTGGGCCGGCCGGCGTGGACGAGGGGCCGAAGGTGTGGACACCCGCCTGGCAGCTCGGGCTGCCGCTCGGACATCTGGCCATCCATCTTTTTTAGATTCCGACCAATCCGCGGGCCCGGCCGCTCCGAATCCGTTGATTACGATTCTGCGCGTGGCTTGAGTGATTCGGCTGTCCGGTGCGTACGGGTGGGAGCAAGGAGTAACCCCACCCACACCCATAGGCACGAGGATTCGGCATGAGGTCCCTGGAAAGGCATCGCGACGTCGGCGCTTACGCGCTCGGCGTGCTGGACGAGGCGGACGCCTTCCGCTTCGAGGACCACCTCGTGGCGTGCCCTCGCTGCGCGGCGCACGTCACCGAGTTCGGGCCGACGGCACGGCAGCTGATGCTGTACCGGCGGGCCACGCCGCGCTTCGTGCACCCCATGGCCCAGCCCGGCCCCCGGCTGCTGGAGCGGCTGGTCGCGGACGTGGCCCGTCGGCGCCTGGCCGGACGCCGGCGCCTGCTGTTCGGCCTGGCCGCCTCCGTGGTGCTCGCCGTGGGCGGGCCCGCGATCACGCTGGTGGCCGGGCACGGGAGCGGCCCCGTACAGGTGGCCGCGACCGACGCGAAAACGGGCGTGTGGGCCGAGGTCAGGGCCGCCGACGCGGACTGGGGCAGCGAGGTGCAGCTGAAGATCAAGGACGGGACCGGCGCCCGCTCCTGCCGGCTCGTCGTCATCGGCCGCGACGGCTCGGAGCAGACGGTGACCAGCTGGACCGTGCCCTCGCACGACGCCCGGACGAACACCATCAGAGGCGGCGCGGCGATGCACACCGACCAGATCGACCGCTTCGAGGTGCGCACCGCGGACGGGCAACCCCTGGTGACGCTGGACTCCCCCTGAACGACGCTACTTCAGCAGGCGGGACATCCTGCGGTCGGCGAGCGGCTTCCCACCCGTCTGACAGGTCGGGCAGTACTGCAGCGAGGAGTCGCTGAAGGAGACCTCCCGGATGGTGTCGCCGCACACCGGGCAGGACTCGCCGGTCCGGCCGTGCACCCGCAGGCCGCTCTTCTTCTCCGCCTTCAGCCGCCCGGCCGCCAGGCCCCGGGAGCGCTCGACCGCCTCGGTCAGGGTGGCGCGCAGCGCCGCGTACAACCGCCGGGTCTCCTCCGGGGACAGTGACGCGGCCAGTTTGAACGGGGACATCTTCGCCGCGTGCAGGATCTCGTCACTGTAGGCGTTGCCCACGCCGGCGATCAGGCTCTGGTCGCGCAGCGCGCCCTTGATCTGCCGTCGCTCCCCCGCCAGCAGCTTCGCCAGCCCTGCCTCGTCGAAGTCGTCGGCCAGCGGGTCGGGGCCCAGCCGCGCCACACCCGGCACCTCCTGCGGATCCCGTACGACGTACACCGCGAGCCGCTTCTGGGTGCCCGCTTCGGTGAGGTCGAAGCCGGCGCCGGTCTCCAGCGCGACCCGCAGCGCGAGCGGCCCCTTGCCGGGACGGGGCGGACCGTCCGGCAGCCGGTCCTTCCACTGCAGCCAGCCCGCGCGGGCCAGATGGGTCACGAGGTGGAGGCCGCCGTCGGTTCCAAGGTCCAGGAACTTGCCGTGCCGGCGCACGGAGGTGACCCGGTGGCCCTCGACGGCGGTGACGGGAGGGTCGTACGTCTTCAGGACGCTGACGGCGACGGGCAGCACGCGTACGACCTCGTGGCCGACCAGGGCGTCGGTCAGGAAGTCCTTGAGCGCTTCGACCTCGGGCAGTTCCGGCATAGGTCCAGAGTGCCACCGGGGACCGGCAGCGGCCGCTGCGCACGGTGGTCGTCAGCCCCGCTCCACCACCACGAACTCGCACCACAGGCACTTGCCGCCGCCGCGCGCCTCCACTCCCCAGACGTCGGTGAGCCGGTCGACCAGCATCAGCCCCCGCCCCGAGACGCCCTGCTCGCCCGGCTCGCGGCGGCGTGGCAGGGCGCTGGAGGAGTCCTCGACCTCGACCCGCAGCCGCCGGTTGGTGCCGGTGAGGACCCGCAGGGTGACGATGGCCGCGCCCTCGGTGTGCATCAGGGCGTTGGTGATGAGTTCGTCGGCCACGAGTTCGATCTCGTCGGACCGCTCCCGGGCACCCCAGGCGCGGACCGCGGTGCGGATCATGTGCCGGGCCCGGGTCAGGGCCTCGGGGTCGCCCGGAGCCACGTGCTGCTGCAGCCGGCCGAGGGGCTGCCGGTCGGCCAGGGCCCGGCGGCGCAGGACCAGCAGGGCCACGTCGTCGTCCCCGCCGCGCGCCTCGGCCATGTCGATGAGCCGGTCCGCCATGCCCCGTACGTCCTCGGGGCCCGCGGCGATGGACTCGGCCAGGGCCAGCATGCCGTCGTCGAGGTCGGCGCCCGGCCGCTCGACCAGGCCGTCGGTGCACAGCACCAGGCTCTGCCCGGGGTCGAGCTCCATGGCGCAGACCGGGTACTCCAGGTCGCCGAACTCGGCCGACAGGCCGAGCGGGAGGCCACCGTCCACGGTGATGCGCCGGCAGGTCCCGTCGTTGTGCCGTACCAGCGGGTCGATGTGTCCGGCCCGCACCACCTGGACCACGCCGGTGGACAGGTCGGCCTCCGCGTACAGACAGGTCGCGAAGCGGTCGGTGTCGAGTTCGTGCAGGAAGACCGAGGCACGGGCCATCACGGTGGCCGGGGTGTGGCCCTCGGCGGCGTAGGCGCGCAGCACGATGCGCAGCTGGCCCATCACGGCCGCGGCGTGCGTGTCGTGGCCCTGCACATCGCCGATGACGGCGCCGACACGGCCGCCGGGCAGCGGGATCAGGTCGTACCAGTCGCCGCCGATGTCCCGGCCCAGGGAGCCCCCGGCGTACCCCGAGCGATAGCGGACGGCGACGTCGGCGCCGGGCACGCTGGGGATGGTGCGCGGCAGCATCGCCTGTTGCAGGCCCTGCGCGAGGTCCTTCTCCTGCTCGTAGAGCATGGCCCGCTGCAGGCTCTGCGCAATGCTGCTGCCGAGGGCGACCAGGACGTTGCGCTCCTCCGGCGAGAAGCCGTGCCGGTCGCCGTAGAGCAGACCCATGGAGCCGATCGGCCGGCCCTGGGCGATCAGCGGCAGATAGGCCGCCGAGGTGATGTGCAGGTCGGTGATGTGCGGCCACAGGATGGGATAGCGCTCGGCGAACTCCTCCGGGGACTCGATGAAGCGCGGGCTGAGGGTGCGCACCGCCTCGCTCATGGGGTAGGGCTCCTCGATCCGGGTGATGAGGGTGCCGGGTACGAAGCTGCCCGCGGGTCCCTCGGCGACCAGCCGGATGCGTCCGGCCTCGAGCAGACCGAGGACGAGGCTCTTGGCACCGAGGAGGGCGAGACCGGGGGTGTCCTTGACCACGTCGATGACGTCCTGGACGGTGCGGGCGTGGGCGAGGGCGGCGGTGGCCGTCTGGACCACGTTGGTCTGGTCGCGCCGGGCGGCACTCTGCGCCGCCCCTTCCTGACGGGCGGCGCCGTCCTCCAGCTCCTCGGTGGCGTCCCGGACGATCCCGATGATCCGGCGCGGTCGCCCCGTCTCGTCCCGCCGTATGTAGCCCTGGGTGTGGGTCCAGCGCAACGTGCCGTCGCGGCGGCGGAGGCGCACGTAGGTGCCGTAGTTCTCGCTGCCGTCCTTCAGGGCCCGCGCCACCAGGGCGTCCAGGCGGTGGCCCTCGGCCCGCGGCACCCGGTCGGCAAGGCTTTCGGGGCGGCCGTCGAATTCCTCGGGGCGGATGTCGAAGATCTCGTGCGCCTGGGCGTCCATGCTGAGCAGACCCGTGTCCAGGTCCCAGTCGAAACTGCCCATGCGGTTCAGAGCCAGGATTGGATCCGGGTGAGCGGGCCAGTCGTCAGGGAGTGACAGGGCGTTCGCTGCCCGTTCAGCCATGGGGCCACCTTGCCAGGGTTTGTCTGATTCTTCGACTTCCCTCGGCTTCCTTCGGCTCCTTCGGCTCCTTCGGCTCTCTTCCGCTTCCTTCGGCTTCCTTCGGCTTCCTTCGAGTTTCCTCGGGTTTCTTCGAGGTGCTCGTCATCAGCGGGTACGGCGGGATCGGGGCCGGTCACGCCCGACGGTCGTGTGTGGGACGGCTGCGGTGTTCGGGTGACCCCGCGGAGGGGTAGCCGGACGTCTGCCGCACTCGCACAGGTCGCGAACCCGGGGACGGCCGGCACAGGCGGTGAGCGGCGGCCCGGGGCCCGCGATCGAGGAGAGGAGCCAGACCGTGGGATGGTTCATGGCGCCCGACTACTGGCTGAGCCGGCTGGTCTTCCAGCGGGCCCTGGCCGCGGTGTACCTCGTCGCGTTCCTGACCGCGGCCCTGCAGTTCCGGGCGCTGCTCGGCGAGCGCGGGATGCTGCCGATCCCCCGGTTCGTGGCACGGGTGCCGTTCAAACGGGCGCCGAGCCTGTTCCACCTGCACTACTCGGACCGCTTCTTCGCCGGCTGCGCGTGGGCCGGGTGTGCCGTGTCGGCGGCGCTGCTGGCCGGGCTGGACTCGGCGCTGCCGCTGTGGGGCGGGATGCTGCTGTGGCTCGTGCCCTGGGCGCTGTACCTGTCGATCGTCAACGTCGGCCAGACCTGGTACGGCTTCGGGTGGGAGTCGCTGCTGCTGGAGACCGGCTTCCTCGCGGTGTTCCTCGGCAACGACAAGGTGGCCCCGCCGATCGTCGGGCTGTTCCTGCTGCGCTGGATCCTCTTCCGCGTCGAGTTCGGCGCGGGGCTGATCAAGCTGCGCGGCGACCCCTGCTGGCGGACCCTGACCTGCCTGTACTACCACCACGAGACGCAGCCCATGCCGGGCCCGCTCAGCTGGTTCTTCCACCATCTGCCCGCGCCGGTGCACAAGGCGGAGGTGGCCGCGAACCACGTCACCCAACTGGTGGTGCCGTTCCTGCTGTTCACCCCGCAGCCGGTCGCCACGGTCGCCGCCTCGCTGATGATCATCACCCAGCTGTGGCTGGTGCTGTCGGGCAACTTCTCCTGGCTGAACTGGATCACCATCGTGCTGGCGCTGCCCGCTCTGCGCCTGCCGGGGAAGGCGCCGTCCGTGCCGGACGCACCGCTGTGGTACGAGGTGGTGGTGCTCGCGGTGGCCGCGCTCGTGGTGTTCCTGAGCCACCGGCCCGTGGTGAACATGGTCTCCCGCCGCCAGGTCATGAACCGCTCCTTCGACCCGCTGCACCTGGTCAACACCTACGGCGCGTTCGGCAGCATCAGCCGGGTCCGCTACGAGGTGGTGATCGAGGGCACGCTCGACGACGTACCGCACGAGGACTCCGAGTGGCGGGAGTACGAGTTCCGGGGCAAGCCGGGTGATCCGCGCCGCTGGCCGCGCCAGTACGCGCCCTACCATCTCCGGCTGGACTGGCTGATGTGGTTCGTCGCGCTGTCCCCGGCGTACGCGGGTGCCTGGTTCGGTGCCCTTGTGGAGCGGCTGTTGGAGAACGACGCCGACACCCTCAGGCTGCTGCGTCGCTCCCCCTTCCCGCCGGACGAGCCACCGCGTTACGTCCGCGCCCGCCTGTTCCGCTACCGCTTCACGACCTGGCAGGAGTTGCGGGCGACGGGCGCCTGCTGGGACCGCACGTTCGTGCGGGAGTTCCTGCCGCCGACGCGCCTGGCGGCCGTGGCCCAGAGGTCGTGAACCGCCCGCAGAGGCCGTGAACCGCCCGCCGTTGTCGTACCCGCTCGGTACGGTCGGTGCATGAGAGCCACGGGTACCTTCACCGTCAAATCGTTCACCCCGACCGGTGTGAAGCCGGACCCGGCGGTGTCCACCGCCGTGCCGGTGGGTGTCGCCACCATGGAGAAGCACTTCGAGGGTGAGATCACCGGCCGCGCGGCGACCCTGTTCACCGCCGCCTACGACCAGGCGACCGGCGTCGGCACCTACGTCGCCATGGAGTCCTTCGAGGGATCGCTGCACGGCCGCAGCGGATCCTTCAACTTCGCCCACTCGGCCACGACGACCGGCGGCGACCGCTCCGCCGAGTTCTTCACCGTCGTCCCCTCGAGCGGCACGGGCGAGCTCACGGGGATCCGCGGCACCGGCGGTCTGGCGGTCGACGCCGACGGCACGCACCGGATCTGGTTCGACTACGAGCTCGGCGGATCCGGCGGTTCCAGGCGGTAGACGCGGGTCGCTGTGTCCTGGAAGACCTCGGCGCGTTCCGCGGGGGTGAGGGCGGAGGTCAGCTCGCGGGCCGTGGGCCATCCGGGCCTGCCAGGCCACGTTGACGGGCAGCTTCTCCAGTTCGGCCAGGAGCCGGGCGTGGTCGGCGCACTCCAGCAGGTGGAACAGGTCGGTGCCGCAGCGCCAGATGGTCCAGGAGGTGGCCCCGGCGGCCCGGACGGCGACGGTGAGCTCCTCGGGGACCTCCCGGTGGGCGGCCTCGTACGCCGCGATCCGGTCGGCGCGGACCTTGGTGTGCAGGGCGACTCTCATGAGGGCTCCTCGGCGGGGCGGACGGGCGCGTCGGCGGGGACGGGGGCGTCGGCGGGCAGGAGGCCCGTCTCCCGCAGTTCCCGCCAGAAGGCGGTGGGTACGTCCGCCGCGAACTGCTCGGCGCAGTCGCGCACTTCGGTGGCCGACCGCGCACCGACCAGGACGCTCGCGACGGCGGGGTGGGCGGAGCAGAAGGCCAGGGCGGCCGCGCGCAGGGTGGTGCCGTGGCGGTCGGCGACGGCCTTCAGGTCGAGGGCGCGGTCCAGCAACCGGGCCGGGGCACGGGTGTAGTCGTAGGCGGCTCCGGGCCCGGGGCCGGCCAGGAGGCCGGAGTTGAAGGCGCCGCCGACGACGACGGCCGTGCCGCGCCGGGCGGCGGCGGGCAGCAGGTCGGCCAGCGCGTGCCGCTGCGGCCGAGGGCGCTCACGAGACCGCCGGGCGCAGCCGCAGGCCCTGCATGCCGCCGTCGACGGCGAGGGCGGGCCGGTGGTGGCGCCGGACAGCGGGCTCGCCAGGTAGGCGATCGCGCCCGCCACCTCGGCCGCGCCGACCAGGCGGCCGGTGGGCCGGCGGGCCCGGAGCGCGGCGCGTTCGGTGCCGGGCGGCCCGGGCGGCGGCCGCACACGTGGGCGAGGTGGAGGAGTGGCTGCGGACCCAGCTGGGACAGTAGGTGTCCGGAGAGCCGGGTTCAGGCCCCGGCCGCGGGTACGGGCGGTTCCGGGCTGCGCCCCTGCGTCTGGGACCACTCCCGCAGTTCGTTGGCGCCGACCTCCTCGATCACCGTCTGCAGCAGCTGCCGGGCCGTGGCGTCGCGCTCCGGCTCGGGCAGCAGGAAGTACCGGTCCAGGGCCCGGCGCAGTGTCTCCCTCGACTGCGCCGCCAGCACCCAGCGCGAACCGGGGTTGAACAACTGGCGCATGCCGGTGAAGAAGACGGCACCACCCGCGACGAGCGCGGTCAGCCAGGCCGGTGCGTGCAGACCGGCGGCGACGACCGTCACCGACGTGGTGCCCAGGGCGCCCAGCTCCGTGAGGTGGTGCAGCCTCCTCGCCCGGTCGCAGGACCGCGCGTAGAACGCCAACTCCCTTCGCGCGAGGGCCAGCAGGGGATCGGGTTCAAAGGCCCAGGAGTGGTGGTCGGGGAGCCTGCTTCGTCTCATCGCCACATCATCGTGGCCGCGCCCACGCCGGGGAAAGCCGGGGCGCAGGGGCGGAGGGGGCAGGCGCCGCCGCCCCTCCGCCCGCCCTCTCACGCTCGCCCGAACCTCAAGGTCACCAGCTCGAACGGCCGCAGCCGTACGGTGATCCGGCTCCCGTCGCGGTCCGGTTCCGTCGCATCCGGCAGGGGCCGCTCCAGGAGGTCCGTGACCGTGACCCGGGCAACCTCGAATCCCGCCGTGAGCGTCGCCCGGGCCCGTCCGCCGAGGGCTTCGTGGCAGCGGACCACCACGTCACCGCTGCCGTCGTCGGCCAGTTTCACCGCCGTGACGACCACGGCGTCCTCGTCCACCGTCACCAGCGGAGCGACCTCCGCCTCCCCCGCGCCGGTCACCAGACGCTCCGGCTGGTTCACGCGCCAGCCCTCGCGCACCGCGTCCGCGATGTCCGCGCCGGGCACCAGGGCGTGCCGGAAGCGGTGGACGCCCTGGTCGGTCTCCGGGTCCGGGAACCGCGGGGCACGCAGCAGGGAGACCCGGACCGTGGTGGTCGTACCCCGGTCGCCGTCGGTGCGGACGGTACGGGTCACGTCGTGCCCGTACGTCGAGTCGTTGACCACGGCGACGCCCCAGCCCGGCTCCGCCAGATGCACGAAGCGGTGGTTGCAGGCCTCGAACTTGGCCGCCTCCCACGAGGTGTTGGTGTGCGTGGGCCGGTAGAAGTGCCCGAACTGCGTTTCCGACGCGTACCGTTCGGCGTGGACGTCCAGCGGGAAGGCCAGTTTGAGGAACTTCTCCGTCTCGTGCCAGTCGACCTCCGTGTCCAGCACCAGCCGCCGCTCCCCCGGCGGCAGCGACAGCACCTGGCTGACCCGGGAGGCGCCGAAGGACCGCACGATCCGCACCGAGACCCCGTCCTCACCGGCCGAGACGGAATCGGCGTCGCTGAGGTCGGTGACCGCGTTGCGGTAGAACCTGTCGACGTCCCAGGCGTCCCACATGTTCGGGAAGTCCGGGTGGATCTGGAGGAGGTTCGCGGCCGCGCCCGGGGCGATCGTCTCGCGGTCGGCCCGGATGTCGTACGCGGACACGACGAGGCCCCGTGCGTCGATCTCGACCCGCAGCAGGCCGTTGTCCAGGACGTACCCGCCGTCCGGTCGTGCCCCGAGCCGAGTGACGCCCTCGGCCGCCGGGGTGCCGGCACCGCCCGCCGGGACGCCGGCCCGCGTGTGCGGAGCCGCGTTGAAGACCACGGACGTGCCGCCCTCGCCCGCCAGGGCGCGCTGTGCCGCGTCGATGACGCCGTTCAGCTCGCAGGCGACGCGCTCGTACGTCGCCCGGGCCTCGCGGTGCACCCACGCGATGGACGAGCCGGGCAGGATGTCGTGGAACTGGTGGAGCAGGACCGTCTTCCAGGTGCGGTCCAACTCCTCGTACGGGTAGGGGAATCCGCGGCGGACGGCGGCCGTCGCCGCCCACAGTTCGGCCTCCCGCAGGAGGTGTTCGCTGCGCCGGTTGCCCTGCTTGGTCTTCGCCTGGCTGGTGAGCGTGGCGCGGTGCAGTTCGAGGTAGAGCTCGCCCACCCAGACGGGCGGCTCGGGGTATTCCGCCTCGGCCTTGTCGAAGAAGGCCCGCGGCGGCTCCCACACCACCTTCGCCGAGCCTTCGAGATCGCGCAGCCGGGCCGCCTTGGCGACCATCTCGCGGGTCGTGCCGCCGCCCCCGTCGCCCCAGCCGGTCGGCGCGAGGGAGTGCCGGGCGACGCCCTTGTCCTTGAAGTTGCGGGCCGCGTGGGCGATCTCGCTGCCCTTCATGGCGCAGTTGTAGGTGTCGACGGGCGGGAAGTGGGTGAAGATCCGCGTGCCGTCGATGCCCTCCCACTGGAAGGTGTGGTGCGGGAAACCGTTCGTCTGCGACCAGGAGATCTTCTGGGTCAGCAGCCGGGTGGCGCCGGCCGCCCGGATGATCTGCGGCAGGCCGGCCGCGAAACCGAAGGTGTCCGGCAGCCAGGCCTCGTCGTTCTCGATGCCGAACTCGTCGAGGAAGAACCGCTTGCCGTGCACGAACTGCCGGGCCATCGCCTCCGAGCCGGGCATGTTGGTGTCGGACTCCACCCACATGCCGCCGGCCGGCACGAACCGCCCCTCCGCCACGGCCTTCTTCACCCCCGCCCACACCTCGGGCCGGTGTTCCTTCACCCACGCCCACTGCTGCGCCTGCGACATGGCGAAGACGAAGTCGGGTTCGTCCTCCAGCAGTGCGGTCATGTTGGACACGGTGCGGGCCACCTTGCGCACGGTCTCGCGCAGCGGCCACAGCCACGCGGAGTCGATGTGCGCGTGACCGACGGCGCTGATGCGGTGCGCGGAGGGGCCGGCGGGGGCGGCGAGGACCTCGGTGAGCTGCGCGCGGGCGCGTGCGGCGGTACCGTTCACGTCCTGCAGGTCGACCGAGTCGAGTGCCTTCTCCACCGCCCGCAGGATCTCCCAGCGGCGGGCCGAGTCCACCGGCAGTTCGGCCATCAGTTCGCCGAGGACTTCGAGGTCGAGCACGAGTTGCCACACGGTCTCGTCGAAGACGGCGAGATCCATGCGGGTCAGCGTGTACTGCGGTTCGCCGCCGGCGGTGTCCCGGTCACCGAGTCGCGTGGGCACGAAGAGGTGGTAGCCGAGGATGACGGGGTTGGAGGCGGCCTCGATGTGCAGGCGCACCTCCTCGCCGCCCGCGACGGGCGCGCCGATGCGCACCCACTGGTTGCGCGGGTTGAGGCCCTTCACCGGGGTGCCGTCGGGCCGGTAGACCAGGCCCTCGCACTGGAAGCCGGGCATGTTCTCGTCGAAGCCGAGGTCCAGCAGTGCCTCGACGGTCCGTCCGGCCCACGCCTGGGGCACGGTCCCGGTGACCCGGAACCAGCTGGTGCCCCAGGGAGCACCCCACCGGGCGCCCGTCTCGATCGGTCCGGGCTCGGCCGCGAGCCCCTCCGCGACCGGCACGGGCTCGCCGGGCGCGTGCCACACCGCCACCTCCAGGGGGACCGACTCGGGATACACGGCAGGTCGGATGCGCTCGTCGAGGACGCGCCGGAGACGGGCCTCGACCAGGCTGCGGTCGTCATGCATGAGGGGCTCCGTAGGTCGTGCGTCAGCGGATGGTTAGCAGGCGTGAGTGACGGTCACGGGGGCCGACCTGATGTACAGCTCCCCCACCGCACGCAGTTCGAACCGCGCCGCCCGCTCGCCCGGCTCGGGCGTGAGGCCACCGGCGAAGTACGCCCGCTGGCCCGGGTGACCGGCAGCCGGGTCGCGTACAGGTCGACGACCACGGGCCCGTCGAGCGCGCCATCCTTCTTCCTCCAGCTGGTCTCCGGTATCCAGGAGGTGCTGGCGGAGCGTCACCTCGGTCTGCTGTTCCAGGTCGTGGAGGACGTCGGCGACGAGTGCGCGGTGTACCGCAGATGGTGGGCCGAGCACCGGGTGGACGGCGTGCTGGTGGCCGATCCACGCACCGACGACCCCCGCCCCGGCCTGCTCGACGAACTCGGCCTGCCCGCCGTGGTCATCGGCGGCGCGCCCGACGAACGCCACCCGGGGCTGTCCACGGTGTGGGCGGACGACGCGGGCGCGATGGCGTCGGTGGTCGACGGCCTCTGCGTACTGGGCCACCGGCGGATCGTGCACATCGCCGGGATGCCGGGGCTGGCGCACACCGAGCGCCGTCTCCGGACGCTGCGCGCGGAGGCGGAGCGGCGCGGCCTGACCGGGGTGCGGTCGGTGACCACCGACTACTCGGACGCCGAGGGCGCCGCGGTCACCCGGCGGGTGCTGCGGGACGCCGCTCCGCCGACGGCCCTCTACGACAACGACGTGATGGCCGTCGCCGGGGTCGCCGCCGCGGCCGAGCTCGGGTTCTCGGTGCCGGCGGACGTGTCGGTGGTGGCCTGGGAGGACTCGGCACTGTGCCGCATGGTCACGCCGGGGCTGTCCGCGCTGTCCCGGGACAGCGCGGAGTTCGGCCGCACGGCGGCGAGAGAACTGACCGCACTGCTCGACGGGGGGCCGGCCCGCACCGTACGGGTGCCGGTGCCAACGCTGGTCGAACGGGACAGTACGGGGGCGGCGCGGGAAGGACGACGGGCGGGGCGGCGCGGGAAGGACGACGGACGCCGCAGCGCGGGAAGGACGACGGACGCCGCGGCGCGGGAAGGACGACGGACGCCGCAGCGCGGGAAGGACGACGGGTGGTGCACCGCCGGCTCGTCGCACGCGTCCGCCGCCCGGCCGGTGATGCCCTTCCTCTGGCCCCAGAGGTCCTGGTCCGTGAGGCGACCGACGCCGCGTTCGGCCTCCCCGGCGGGACGGCCCGACCGTCAGCGTGCGCGAGCCTCTCGACGCGGGGCCCGCGTCCGGGCACAGTTCTCCCTACGCACCCGCGAGTACGCCCACGCCCGTCCCCTTCCGAGGAGCGCCCGTGACCAGCTGGGTCGGCCGGACCGCCGCCGAGATCGCCGTCGCCGTACGCGAGAAGCGGGCCACGCCCCGCGAGGTGGTGGCCGAGCACCTCGCCCGGATCGAGCGGCTCGACGGCCGCGTCGGCGCCTTCCGCAGCGTCCGTGCCGAGGCTGCGCTCGCCGAGGCCGACGAGGTCGCGGCCCGGCCCGGCCTGGACGAACTGCCCCTGGCCGGCGTGCCGGTGGCCGTCAAGGACAACCTCGCGGTACGGGGCGAGTCGACCCGCGTCGGCTCGGCCGCGACCCCGGACACACCCGCGCCGGAGGACCACGTGACCGTGGCCCGGCTGCGGGCGGCGGGCGCGGTGGTCGTCGGGCTGACCAACGTGCCGGAGCTCTGTGTCTTCGGCACCACCGAGGGCGTGCACGGCACCGCCCGCAACCCCTGGGACACCAGCCGCACGGCGGGCGGCTCGTCGGGCGGCAGCGCGGCCGCGGTCGCCGCCGGTCTGGTACCCGTCGCCCTCGGCAACGACGGCATGGGTTCGCTGCGCATCCCGGCCGCCAACTGCGGCCTGGTGACCATCAAGCCGGGTCACGGGGTGGTGCCGGCCGGTATCAGCGAAGGCGACTGGTTCGGCATGTCCGAGAACGGTCCGCTCGCCACGACGGTCGAGGACGTCCGCCTGATGCTGTCCGTCCTGGCCGGCACCGAGGTGGCGCGCCGCGTGGAGCCCGGCCCGCGCACGATCGCCGTGTCCGTGCGCAGCCCCCTGGCCGGGGTCGGGGTCAGCAGGCCGTACGCGAGCGCGGTCCGGGAGGCGGCCGGTCTGCTGGCGGGTGCGGGCCACCGGGTGCGGCCCGCCGAGCCGCCCTACCCGCTGTCGCTGGGCCTGGTCGCCCTGCAGCACTGGACGGCGGGCACGGCCGTGGACGCCGCGGGGCTCGACCCGCGGCGGCTGGCCCGGCGCACCCGCGTGCACGCCGCCGTCGGGCGGCGCTTCCTGACCGGGGTGCGCACCGGCGCGCAGCGGGAGCGGCTGCGCAGGCGGCTGGACCCCTTCTTCGCCGAGCACGACGTGCTGCTCACCCCGGCGCTCGCCCGCCGTTCACCCCAGGCCGGGCCGTGGCACGAGCGGGGCTGGCTGCGCAACGTGCTGGCCAACACCAACTACTCGCCGATGACACCGCCGTGGAACCTGACCGGGTGGCCCGCCATGGCTGTCCCGTTCGGCACGCTGCCCTCCGGTGCGCCCTGCGCGGTCCAGCTGGTCGGCCGCCCGGGCTCGGAGGCGGATCTGCTGGACCTCGCGGAGCAGATCGAGCGCCTGCACCCGTGGCGGCGGACGGCGGGGCTGGCGTAGCCCCGGGTTCCCGTACCGGCACGAGCCACCGGCCTCGCGCCGCTGCCCGGGACGGCCCTACAGGGCCCGGTACATGATGTGCAGTCCCACCGGCCCGTGCCGGGGATGCTCGTACGCCTCCGGCACGGTGGCGAGGATGCGGAAGCCGAGGGAGATCCACAGCCCGACGGCCGGGTTGGTCTCGACCACGGCGTTGAAGACCATGGCCCGGTAGCCGTCGGCCCGAGCGACGGCCAGGACGTGTTCGGCGAGGGCGCGGCCGATGCCCTGGCCGGCCCGGTCGGGGTCGACCATGAAGCCCGCGTTGGCGACACGGGCCGCGGGGCCGCCGTAGTTGGCAGTGACGTAGGCGGAGCCGACGACGGCTCCGGTGTCGTCCTCGGCCACGTACACGGTCTTGGCCGGGCTCATCCACAGCGCCCGGGCGTCCTCCTCGGAGGTGTCCGGGTCCCAGGCGTAGGTCTCGGCGGCGGCGACGATCCGGTGCCAGAACGGCCAGATCCGCGGCCAGTCTCCGGCCGCGGCTTTCCTGATCAGCATGGGCGTGAGTCTCGCACGCCCATGCGGTCGGCGATCGCGACCGCTCCTGCCGGTCAGTCCACGCTGGGCAGGATGTGCGGCTCGGCGAGGTCGTCCTCGTAACCCGCCAGGCGGATCGGGGCGGACCGGGCCCACACGTCGAGGCTGCCGAGGTCCCCCGGCCGGCGACCCGCGCCCTCGGCGCGTTCCTTGGGGCGCTGATCGCGATTCGTCTTCTCCGGTGTCACCGCGCACTCCTTATGTGTCGGTCACCCTCGGGGCATTTCGGCCAGTGTTCGATCCGGCACCTGACGCCCGCTCGGGTGTGGGTCGAAGGCAGGTCGGTCGCGGTGGCGCCGGCAAACAGGTTCCGTGCAGGCCGTTGTGCACCGGCTTGCCCCGGGACGGACCATGGGTGTGGATGGAACCCCTTGGTGCTGTCCGTCCACTCCAGATTAACCAAATGAGCGGCCCCCCGCTCGATGGGGCTGCAAACAACAGGTAACTATCTGAAGTCGCCCGTGTTCATTGGGCTCATTAGAGGCTGTTTTGTCATGTTGCGCACTGTTGGGATTTCACTCTTCCGGCGTACCGGCAGCCGGGCCCGGCGCACCGCGCCGCAAAGGTCGTGCAGTTCAGGTGCCGTTGGCTGAGCCGCAAACTCGCCATGATCTGCTGACCTACCGCAACGGCTGTCTCGCGGGAGGACTGACGCATGGAGCTGCGCAGCGTCGAGGAGCTGATGGACCTGCTGTACGCCTGCCGGGGCGCGTGGGACACCCCGGACCGGACCGGCGACCCGGTCGACCTGCACGACCACGCGCTGCAGACGGCCGCGCTGCTGCGCCGAAGTCGCCCGGCCGACAAGGAACTCCAGGTCGCGGGGCTGGTGCACGACATCGGGCACCGGCTGCGCCCCGGCGACGACGCCGGCCATGCCGACCTCGCGGCGGACGCCGTGCGGCCCCTGCTCGGCGAGCGGGTCTCCCGCCTGGTGCGTCTGCACGTACCCGCGAAGCGCTACTTGGCCTCGGTCTGCCCCGACCGGGCCCTGTCCGCGCAGAGCGTCCGCACCCTGACCGCGCAGGGCGGTGTGATGACCCGGGCCGAGGCGGCCGCCTTCGCCCGCGACCCGCTCGCCGAGGACGCGGTGACCCTGCGCCAGGCCGATGACGCGGGCAAGGTACCCGGCCTGGACGCCGGGGTGCTGGAGGACTGGCGCACGGTACTGGAACTGGTCGCGGCCCGGAACTCGCGGCTCGGCGTGGCCGACTGATCCCGCCGGAACCGGCTGACACCGGCTGCGGCGGGTCTCTTCCACCGACGGCCCGCCGCGGGACCCCGGTGCGGCGCGGCGCACCGCCGGGGAACCGGACACCGCGCGGGCCGTGCACTCCGCCGCCGGGAGTGCGGGCCAGGACCCCGCCGGGTGTGCGGTCGACGACCGGCTGGAGGTGGCTCACCACTTGCCGGGTGCGTAGTCCTTCAGGAAGACGCCGTACAGGTCCTCGCCCGCCTCGCCGCGCACGATCGGGTCGTAGACGCGGGCCGCGCCGTCCACCAGGTCGAGCGGGGCGTGGAAGCCGGCCTCGGCGAGACGGACCTTGTCGGGGTGCGGGCGCTCGTCGGTGATCCAGCCGGTGTCGACGGCCGTCATCAGGATGCGGTCGTTCTCGAACATCTCCTCGGCGCTGGTGCGCGTGAGCATGTTCAGGGCGGCCTTGGCCATGTTGGTGTGCGGGTGACCGGCGCCCTTGTAACCGCGGGTGAAGACGCCCTCCATGGCGGAGACGTTCACGATGTACGTCCGCCGGGCGGGCGAGCCGGCCATCGCCGCGCGCAGCCGGCTGATCAGGATGAAGGGCGCCGTGGAGTTGCAGAGCTGGACCTCGAGCAGCTCGACGGGCGTGACCTCCTCCACCGTCTGGATCCAGCTGTTGGTGTGGTGCAGGTCGGGCACCAGCCCGCCCGCGTCGATCGCCGTGCCGGCCGCGATCCGCTCCAGGGAGGCCGAGCCGGAGACCAGCGCCAGGTCGGTCACGTCCTGGGCCGTCAGTGTGCCACCGCCCGCGACCGGCAGCGCGGCCACGGCACCGGAACCGAAGGTGCCGATCACCTCGGCCGCGGGCAGCTCACCGGCCGGCAGCGGCGCCGACTCGGCGGCGACCAGCTCGCTGTAGGCCTGGGGGGAGCGCCGCACCGTCTGGGCGGCGTTGTTGATCAGGATGTCCAGCCGGCCCTCGGCGGCCACCGCGTCGGCCAGGGCCACCACCTGGGCCGGGTCGCGCAGGTCGATGCCGACGATCTTCAGCCGGTGGATCCACTCGTCGCTGTCGGGCTGTGCCTTGAAGCGCCGGATCGCGTCGTTCGGGAACCGGGTCGTGATCGTCGTGTGCGCGCCGTCGCGCAGCAGCCTGAGCGCGATGTACATGCCGATCTTGGCGCGGCCACCGGTGAGCAGGGCCCGCTTGCCGGTCAGGTCGGTGCGGGCGTCCCGGCGGGCCCGGTTCTCGGCGGCGCAGTCCGGGCAGAGCTGGTGGTAGAAGTAGTCGACCTCGACGTAGCGGGTCTTGCAGGTGTAGCAGGAGCGCGGGCGCTGGAGTATGCCCGCGATCTGGCCGGCCTCGGTCGCCGAGGAGGGCAGGACGCCCTCGGTCTCGTCGTCGACCCGCTGTGCGGAGCCCGTGGCGGTGGCCTCGGTGACCGCCCTGTCGTGCGCGGTCTTGGCGGCCCGGCGCTCCTGGCGGCGGCGCTGCTTGACCGTGCGGTAGATGTGCGAGGTGGCCCGGCGCACCCTGACCGCGTCGGGGTGGTCCACGTCCAGCCGGTCGAGCTCCTCCAGCACGCCGAGGCAGACGGCGAGGCGCTCGGGGTCGATCCCCGGCCCGTACGCCGTCTCGTCGTCCGGCCGCACCACCTCGTCCGTGGTCACCCGGCCGTCGTCTGTCACCGTCATCGCGCTGCCGTTCCCTGATCACCCGCGCAGCGCTCCGACTCGCGCCCGCTTTCGAACGCGGAATTTTACTTCAGCGCCGGGACCCATCACCAAATGCGTTGGGAAGCGAGCCACGGCGGTGAGCGGGAGGTGAACGAGCCGGGGACAGCCGGGGACAGCCGGGGACCGCCCTGGACAGCGCGGATCAGGGCGGATCAAGGCGGATCAGGGTCCGCAGACCGTGATCAGCGTCTCCACCTCCTCGGCCACGGCGCGCGCGAGCCGGCCCAGGTCGGGCACCGCCTTGGCGTCGGCGACCAGCCCGAAGTGGACGCGGCCGCGGTACGTCGAGATCGCCACCGCCAGTGACTGGCCGGGGGCCAGCGGCGCGAACGGGAAGACCGCGGTCAGCGGGTGGCCGCCGAGCTTCAGGCCGAGGCCGGGCAGCGGCACGCTGGTGACCAGGATGTCGAACCACAGCCGGGCCGCCTGACCGACCAGCGGTCCGCCGAGCCGGTGGCCGAGGGCCGGAACGTGGTCGGCGAGCAGGGCGACGGCGCCGGCGCCCCGGTAGGGTCCGGCGTCCTTGTTGCGGTCCATGGCGGTACGGACGGCGGCGAGGCGGCGCAGCGGGTCCGGGTCGCCGACGGGCAGCTCCATCAGGTAGCCGGAGAGCCGGTTGCCCTGGGGGTGGGCGGTGCGCGGCCGGCGCCGGGAGACGGGGATCAGCGCACGCGGCGCGACCCCTTTGCTGCCGTCACCGCGCTCGTCGAGCCAGCGGCGCAGGGCGCCGGCGACGACCGCGATGAGGACGTCGTTCACGGTCCCGCCCACCGCCTTGCGCACCAGGTGCACGTCGTCGATGTCGACGACCACACCGGCGGTGCGGCGGGTGCCGGTGGGCTCGGCGGTCAACGCGGGCACCGGACGGGTGGCGAGGGTGGAGCGGGCGACGGACGCGCCGATGTCGAGGGCCCGGCCCACGTCGGACAGCGCGCCGCGCAGCATCCCGGGCAGCCGGCGCACGTCGGGCACCAGACCGCGCGGGGGCGCGGCGGGCCGCGGGCGGGGCTCGGGCAGGTCCATCGGGTCCAGGACGGCCGCGGCGAGCGTCAGGGCGCGCAGCCCGTCGGCCAGCGCGTGGTGGAACTTGAACAGCACGGCGAAGGAGACCCCGTCCTCGCCGGGCAGCACATGGGCCTCCCAGGGCGGCCGGTTGCGCTCCAGCGGGCGCTGCATGAGCCGGCCGGCCGCCGCGTGGAAGCCGGCCGTCGGGGCGTGCAGCCGGACGTGGTTGAGCGGGTCGAAGCAGGGGTCGGGCTCGCGGGCGGCACCGCCGAGGGACAGCGGCTGACGCAGCCCGCGCGTCAGCGACTGCCGCAGGTCGAGCGGCCGCCACACGTCGCGGATGCGCATGCGCAGTCCGGGCACGGCGGCCGCACGGGCGGCGAGCAGGTCGGCCGCGTGCGCGCCGGCGGTGGGCGAGTGGGCCGAGAAGACCCCGAGCGCGGCCAGGTGCATGGGGTGGTCGGCGGACTCGATGTTCCAGAACGCCAGGTCGAGAGGAGCGAGCAGGTCAGAAGTCAATGGCTTGCCTCGCATCGACGGTGGGTGGGTCTGCAGTCAATCGCTCTCGAACGATTACGGTCAAGTACGATCAAGCTACGCTCAGTTAACAGCAGATTAAGTCCCGCCTCCTGCGCAAGAGGGCGGGACGGGTGGGACCGGTGATGTCTTTTCGGCCTGCGCCGCCCGTCACTTGAGCGCGGGCGGCGCGGCCTGTGCCGACGTGCCCCACGCCGACGGCCGCGGGCCCACGGTGAAGTGCAGGGTGCCGAGCGAGCGCAGCGCGTCGGTGGTCAAATACGTCCGGTTGTGCGTCACCCCGTTGGCGCGGACCGTCTGGACGTAGCGGTCGGTTGCCGAGGTGCCGGGTGCCAGGATGACCAGTCCGCCGCGCGGGTAGAAGCGGCGGTCCAGGCGGAGGTCGACGCGTTCGAACACGGGCGTGGACAGCCCCCAGGTGTGGTAGCCGGGCTGCACCGGGAAGAGCCCGAGGGAGGAGAGCACGTCCCAGGCGGACATGGTGCCCAGGTCGTCGTTGCCGGTCAGGCCGGTCGGGGCGTCCGTGAAGAGGGTCAGCGCCGCGTGCACCACGTCGGTGGTCTTCCACGGCTGACCCGTCGACAAATAGGTGTACGGCGCAATGAGGTCCGGCTCGTTCTGCGGGTTGTACTTGTCGGTGTTGTAGTACGCGTACGGCCCGTTGACCCAGACCTCGCGGGCGGTGTGTTCCGGGTTCTTCAGCAGCTCGCCGTAGGCGAAGAACTCGTCCAGCCGATCGTTGGCGGCCCGCCGGCCCCCGATCAGCTTCACCAGGCCCGGCAGGTCCTGCGGCACGAGCCACTGGTACTGCCACGACGTGCCCTCGTGGAAGCCCACGCTCTCCGCCGGACTCCACGGTCCGGTGAACGCGCCGAGCGTGTCGCGCGCGCGGAAGAACCCGGTGGAGGGGTCGAAGACGTTCCGGTAGTTCCGGGAGCGGACGGCGTACCGGCGGGCGTCCTGAGGGTGGCCGAGGGCACGGGCCATCTGCGCCAGCATCGCGTCCGACAGGGCGTACTCCAGGGTCGCCGAAGCCCCGAAGGCGTAGTCCGAGTGGCCGGGCTTGGTCGGGCGGTCGCCCATGATGTACGGGGCGAAACCCCGGGCGAGGTAGTCCGGGTTGGCGTTGCGGCCCACCGCCGGGGAGTCGGCCGGCGGCAGCCCGTCGGCGTTCCGCTTCAACGCCCGGTAGGCCCGCTCCTCGTACCCGCCGAGCAGACCCTGCTGGTAGGCGTTGGTCAGGAACGGGGTGACGGGGTCACCGGTCATGACGTTCGTCTCGACCGTGCCGTAGCCCCACTTGGGCAGCCAGCCGCTCTCCTCGGCGATCCCGATCACCGAGATCGCCATGTCCCGGGACTCGCGGGGCGCGAGCAGGGCGAGGAACTGGGCCTGGGTGCGGTAGGTGTCCCACAGGGACCAGTTCTGGTAGTACGTGAAGCCCTCGGCCCGGTGGATCCGCCGGTCCCAGCCGGTGTAGCGGCCGTCGGCGTCACTGCCGACGTTGGGCGCGAGGAACGACCGGTACAGCGCCGAGTAGAAGGTGCGGCGCCGGGTGGCGTCCCCGCCGTGGGCACGTACGTCGTCGAGCCTTGCCTCCCAGGAGCGGCGGGCCGCGCCGCGCACGGCGTCGAAGGAACGGCCGCCCTCCGCCGCCAGGTTGCCGGCCGCCCCCCGGGCGTCGACGTAGCTCAGGGCGGTGGTCGCCTCGACGGTGCGGTCCCTGGTCGTGTCGAAGCGGACGTAGGCCCCGCCCCGCCCGGACCGCGCGCCCGCCCTCACGGTGCCGCCGTCCCAGGTGCCGTACGCGGTGAACGGCCGGTCGAAGCGGGTGATGGTGTAGACGGTGTAGGGCCGGGTGTCCGCGCAGAAACCGTGCCCGGTGACTGCGGTGCGCACGGTGCGGTTGTCCAGGATCTCCACCGAGCTGGTGACCGTCTTGTGCAGGGCCTGCGCCGCGTTGAGCAGGACGTTGGCCTTGCCGGTGGCGGGAAACGTGTACCGCTGCACACCGGTGCGGGCACTGGCCGTCAGCTCGGCCCCGATGCCGGGGTCCAGGACGACCCGGTAGTAGCCGGGGCTCGCCTCCTCGTCCTCGTGCCGGAAGCCGGCCGCGTACCTTGCGTAGTCCGTCTGCGTCACGTCACCGGTGGTCGGCAGTACCGGCAGGTCGCCGCCGAGGCGGCAGCCGACGCCCGAGAGGTGGATCAGGGAGAAGCCGCGGATGCGGCTCTGGGCGTAGTCGTAGCCGGTGTTGTGACCGGTGTCCGGCGAGAGCTGCACCATGCCGAAGGGCACGGCCGCGCCGGGAAAGGTGTTGCCTTCGTTCGCGGTCCCGATGAACGGGTTCACCAGATCGGTGAGCCGGGCGTCGCGCGGTTCGGCGGCCCGTGCGGCTCCGGGCGCGGCGGACAGCACGGACGCTGCCACCGCTCCCGCCAGACACAGGCGCAGGCGCCGGGTCCATCTCATGCAGGAAGACCTCCGGAAGGAGACATCGTTGCCTGCATGATCACGTCTGAGGGTCGGTCAGCCGGGCATCCCGCGGGTGTCGCGCGCGACGCGTCGCGGATCAGCGACCGCCGGGCCGGCGTGACGACACGGATTCCTCTTTTCGCCCGGAAATCCGACAAAAGCGACACCCGGAGCGGAGTGGACCGATGACCGTCGGGCGCGCACCATGGTGGCAACGCTCCCGCCGTGCGAACCGGCGGCGGCAGCACCCTCCTGCGGAAGGGAGTGAGGGAGATGCCGAAGGTTTCCCGGGAAACGGCCACCCAGGGCGGGGACTACGGCCTGGTCGTCGACCAGTCGGAGGACCTCGACCCCTATACCGTCGACTTCCTGATGTACCGCGAGGACGTCGACCACACTCCCCTGCTGAAGGAACTGCCCGACGGCCGGTGCCAGTGCCCGCACTGGGGCTATGTCTTCAAGGGCGAGCTCACCTTCCGCTTCCCGGACCACGACGAGGTGTACCGGGCCGGGGAGGCCTTCTACGCACCGGCCGGGCACGTGACGGTCCACACCGAGCCGGGCAGCGAGTACCTCCAGTTCAGCCCGGTCGACGACATGCGCCGGACCAGCGCGGTCGTGCTGAACAAGTTCCCGCCCCTGTGCGGCTGAGCAGGCCGGCGGCTACGACACCCGCTGCCCCTTCCCCAGCGCGATCACCCCGCCCTTGGACACGGTGTACAGCTCCGCGTCGCGCCCCGGGTTGACGCCGATCGTCGCGCCGGGCGGTACCTCGACGTTCTTGTCCAGGACCGCACCGCGCACGATCGCGCCCCGGCCGATGTGGACGTTGTCGTGCAGCACAGAGCCCTGCACCACCGCTCCCGGATCGACCACCACCCCCGGCGAGAGCACCGAGCGCGTGACCTGCCCGCGGATCAGGCAGCCGGCGCTGATGATCGACTCACTGGCGATCCCGCCGGCGTTGAAGCGGGCCGGTGAGAGGTGGTAGGAGTGCGTGTAGATGGGCCAGCTGCGGTTGTAGAGGTTGAAGGCGGGACGTTCGGCGATCAGGTCCATGTGGGCGTCGTAGTACGCGTCGAGCGTGCCGACGTCGCGCCAGTAGCCCTGGTCGCGGGTGGTCTCGCCGGGCACGTGGTTGGCGCTGAAGTCGTACAGCTGCGCCTCGCCGCGGTCGGTGAGCTGGGGCAGGATCGATCCGCCCATGTCGTGCACCGAGTTCTCGTCCTCGGCGTCCCGGTGCAGTGCCTCGATCAGCGCCTTGGTGGTGAAGAGGTAGTTGCCCATCGAGGCGAAGACGCACTGCGGGTCGTCGGCCAGGCCGGGCGGGTCGGCGGGCTTCTCCAGGAACCGCTCGACGGTCCGGCCGTCGGAGCCCGGGGTGATCACGCCGAAGGAGGAGGACTCCGTGCGCGGCACCCGGATCCCGGCGACGGTCACGCCCGCGCCGCCCTCGATGTGCTGCTCGAGCATCTGCCGCGGGTCCATGCGGTAGACGTGGTCGGCGCCGAAGACCGCGACGTAGTCGGGCTGTTCGTCGTAGACGAGGTTCAGCGACTGCAGGATCGCGTCGGCGCTGCCCAGGTACCACCGGGGGCCGAGCCGCTGCTGCGCGGGAACCGGGGTGATGTAGTTGCCGAGCAGATTGGACATCCGCCAGGTCATGGTGATGTGCCGGTCCAGCGAGTGCGACTTGTACTGGGTCAGCACGCAGATGCGCAGGATGTCGGCGTTGACCAGGTTGGACAGGACGAAGTCGACGAGCCGGTAGGTGCCGCCGAAGGTGACCGCGGGCTTGGCGCGGTCGGTGGTCAGGGGCATAAGACGCTTGCCTTCTCCGCCCGCCAGGACGATTCCGAGGACCGAAGGTCCACCACGACGCATGGCCGCTCCCCTCACCCGGTTGAACCACTACTGCCCCTGAGCAGGGGGGACTAAGCCTGCTTGAGGATCTCCTGGTACAGCCGCACCGTGCGGCGGGCGACCACGTCCCAGCCGAACTCCCGCACCGCGCGTTCGCGCCCGGCCTCGCCCATCCGCCGCGCCGTCTCCGGGTCGCCGAGCACCAGGTCGAGGGCACGGGCGAGCCCCGCCTCGAAGCCGTCGTCCACGGGCACGAGTACCCCGGTACGGCCGTCCTCGACCACCTCGGGAATGCCGCCGACGCGGGAGGCCACCACCGGGGTGCCGCAGGCCATCGCCTCCAGGTTGACGATGCCGAGCGGCTCGTACACCGAGGGGCAGGCGAAGACCGCGGCGTGCGTGAGGAGCTGGATCACGTCCCGGCGGGGCAGCATCTGCGGGATCCAGTGCACGCCCTCGCGGACCCGGCTCAGCTCCTGGTACAGGTCCCGGAACTCCTGGTCGATCTCGGGTGTGTCGGGGGCACCCGCACACAGCACCACCTGCACCGCGGGGTCGATGTCCCGCACCGCGCGCAGCAGGTGGGGCACGCCCTTCTGGCGGGTGATGCGGCCCACGAACAGCACATACGGGCGGTCCTGGTCGAGTCCGATCCGGGTGAGCGCGTCGGTGCCGTGGTCCGGCTGGTAGAGGGCGGTGTCGATGCCGTTGTGGATCACATGGACCCTGGCCGGGTCCAGAGCGGGATAGCAGCCGAGGATGTCCTCGCGCATCGCGCCGGAGACGGCGATCACCGCGTCGGCGGCCTCGATCGCGGTGCGTTCGGCCCAGCTGGACAGGGCGTATCCGCCGCCGAGCTGCTCGGCCTTCCAGGGGCGCAGCGGCTCCAGGGAGTGGGCCGTCATCACGTGCGGGACGCCGTACAGGAGCTTGCCGAGATGGCCGGCGAGGTTCGCGTACCAGGTGTGGGAGTGGACGAGCTCGCGGCCCTGGAGCGCGGCGGCCATCGACAGGTCCACGGAGAAGGTGCGCAGTGCGTCGTTGGCGCCGTCGAGCGCGGACCAGGAGCGGTGGCGCACGACACCGTCGGTGCGGCCCTCGCCCCAGCAGTGCACCTCGAGGTCGACGAGCGGCGTCAACTCCCGCGCGAGGAACTCGACGTGGACACCCGCACCGCCGTACACGTCCGGCGGGTACTCCCGGGTCAGCAGTCCCACTCGCACCCGCAACCCCCTGTCTCAGCGGCCGGTCGCTTTCATGGTCACCCAGATGCGGCGCGTGGGGAAGACCGCGGCGCTCGTGTGAAACAACAGTCACCGCAGACCCCGCCGCCGGGGACACGGTAGTAGAGGCAGCAACTGCGGCGCCGGAAGACGGTGCCGGCGAGCGCGCCGGTCCCGAGGAGCAGGGGATGCGCGAGGAGCCGTGCGGCCAGGTGGCGCGCGTGGTCGCCGGCCTGTGGGCGGCCGCCGGCTCGCGCCCATAGGTCCAGCTGCCGCGCGGCACCCGCCAGCGCGGACGCCGCGTTCCCCCACAGCAGGCCGCTCGCGATCCGGTGCCGGTCGGCCAGGGCCGCGGCCAGGGGACGGAGGTGGCCGTGCAGGACGACGTCCGCGACGGTGGCCTCGTCGCCGGGCAGCGGGCGCACCTCGGTGAGCCACAGGTCGTCCGGGGCGCCGCTGTCCGGATCCCAGTGCAGCAGGAGCGGGTCGAGATCGGGGATCCGGCCGTGGAGCACGGCGCAGCCGAGCGCGACCGACCACAGCCGGGCCGCGAGGGCCTGCTGTGCCACCGAGGCCGCGACGCGCAATTCCGGCGCGCCGATGGCGTCGGCCACCCTGTGCACCCGCGCGGCCAGCGGGTCCTCGGGGCCCTGGACCTGGCCCCGGGCATAGGCCTGTGCGAGAGACGGCAGCGGCCCGTGGGGCGGTCGGCCGGTGTGCAGGACGAAGAAGCCGCCCAGGGGGCGCAGTGCGGCGAGGCCGGGGTCGAGGTCCACGGACAGCAGTAGTACCAAGGCCCCTAGGGGATGCCACCAGGGGGTGTCCGTCCCCTGTCGCCCGTCTGAGGGAGGAGCGGGCGCGCCTCGTACTCCATCGGCAGTAGGACCCATTGCCTGCTCAGGGACGACGACGGGAAGAGATCGACACGGCAGGGTGTTGGTCATGAGAGCCGACCATTCGTCGCGCAGGGCCCACCGCCCCCGCCTCACGCAGAGGAGCAGCTCATGAGCGCCCTCGCGTTGTCCGTGCTCCTCTCGCTCCTCTCCGCCGTCGCCTACGCCGGCGGAGCGATCGTGCAGGAGCACGTCGCGGTGTCCTCGCCCGGCGAGCAGTACGCGCCGCTGCGCCGGCCGGCCTGGTGGGCGGCGGTGGCGCTGAACGGCCTCGGCGGGCTGCTGCACGTGGTGGCCCTGGCCTACGGCCCGCTCAGCCTGGTCCAGCCGCTGGGCGCGCTGACCATCGTGTTCGCGCTGCCCATGGCGGCGCTGTGCGTGGGCCGCAGGGCGGCCGCGACCGCCTGGCGGGGCGCGATCATGGCGTCGGTGGGGCTGGCGGGCCTGCTCTCCGTGGTCGGCACGTCCGGCGCCCACTCCCTCGACGCCGCGCAGCGCGTGGCCGTCGCGCTGGTCACCGGCGGTGTCCTGGTGTCCCTGATGGTCGCGGGCCGGGCGGCGCACCGGCACCCGGCGGTGCGCAGCTTGCTGCTCGCCACCGCCTCCGGCATCGCCTTCGGCATGTCCTCGGTGTTCACCAAGACGGTCGCCGTCGACTGGACCGACGGGGTCCCGGCGGCGGACCTGCCGTCCCTGGCCGTGATAGGTGTGCTGGCCACGGCCGGCGTGCTGCTGTCGCAGGCTTCCTACCAGGGCGGCGGCCTCACGGCACCGCTGGCCACCCTGACCGTGGTGAACCCGGTCGTGGCGGCCGCGGTCGGCATCACGATGTTCGGCGAAACCTTCCGCTACGGCGCCACCGGCACCGTACTCGCCCTCGGCTGCGGCGTGGTGGCGGCGGGTGGGCTGATCCTGCTCACGACGGAGCGCATCGAGCGCACGGCCGAGGTGGTCCTCGACGGGCCCGTACCCGAGCCGGAGCCGCTGCCCGAGCCGAAGCTGCCGCCGGACATCCCGGAACGGGCCGGGACCGCGCCGGTGCATGTCCTCGTTTCCGCCGCACCGGCCCAGGAGTCACAACCGGCCGGACCGAGCGAACCGCCGCTCGCCTTCGGCCCGTTCTACGGCGGCCCGTACGTCCCGATGCCCGTCTTCGACGGGCATCGCGCGCGTGTCAGATCCTGATGCCGCCGGCCCGGAGATAGGCGACCGGGTCGATGTCCGTGCCGAATCCGGGCCCCGTCCGCACCTCGAAGTGCAGATGCGGGCCCGTGACGTTGCCCGTGGCTCCCGAGCGGCCGATGCGCCGGCCCGCGGCCACCGTCTGCCCGGCCCGCACGGAGATCGCCGAGAGATGCCCGTACTGGGTGTAGTGGCCGTCCGCGTGCCGGATCACCACCTGGTAGCCGTAGGCGCCGCCCCATCCGGCGTCGACCACGCGGCCCGCCTCCACCGCCTGCACGGAGGTACCGGTGGGCACTTCGAAGTCCACACCGGTGTGGTAGCCCTTCGACCAGTGGGCGCCGACGGCGTGGTACGGCGTACCGACCGGGCCGCTCACGGGGGCGACGAGGCTGCGCGAGGCGGAGTGGGTGCCGCCGCTCCCCTTGGTCTCCGTCCTGGTGGTGGGCTTCGCCGTCCGGGCCCGATGCGTCGGAGCGGGCGTCTCCTTGTGCGGCACGGAGGTGCGGAGGGTGAGCCGTTGCCCCGGCAGGATCAGGTCCGGGTCGTCGCCGACGACCGTGCGGTTGGTCGCATACAACTGCCGCCAGCCGCCCGCCACATGACGTTCGTCCGCGATGGCGGAGAGGGTGTCACCGCGGACCACCGTGTACATCTCGGCGGTACCGGCCCGGGACTGGGGCGTGGTCTGCGGCTGCACCTGGTGCACCGGACTCTTCGCGCTCCGCACCGTCCGGGCCGCAGTGGCGGCCGGGTGCACGTCGGCGCTCGCGCCGCCCCGAGTGAGCCCGGCGTGCACCGAACACACCGGCCAGGCGCCGGGGCCCTGGCCGTCGAGCACCTTCTCCGCCACCGCGATCTGCTGGGCCCTGGTCGCCAGGTCGGCGCGCGGGGCGTACCTCGTCCCGCCGTACGCTTCCCAGGTGGACTGGGTGAACTGCAGCCCGCCGTAATAGCCGTTGCCGGTGTTGACGCTCCAGTCACCGCTCGACTCGCAGGCGGCGACCTTGCTCCAGGTGGACACGTCGGCCGCGTGGGCGGCACCGGCGCCGATCAGCGGGATCGCCATACCGGCGCCGCCCGCCGTGACAGTGAGTGAGGCGCGGTTGATCCTGTTCGGCTGATACCGGCGGTGCCGGCCGCGTACGGCCATGGAGAGCCCCCTCGACATGCGTCAGGAGGGGCAAAAGTAGAGGCCGCGAACAGGCCATGACAAGACGGCTATCGGCCGCTTCGTCACCCCAAGTGGCCGGTACTGGACCCTCATTGGCCGGATCGGCCGGCCAACCGGTGAGGCACGGGGCAGCCGCCGTGCGTAATGAAGCCTGTCGGGTCCGGATGTGCGGTTGCCGTACCGGCACGTCAGGATGGTCGAAGGGCCAGGACGGACGATACTGATCCGGTACTGACGGGCACGACCGGCACCACCGACGCAGGACCCATGCGATCTATGACGGATCTTTGAGGAGCAGGCGGTATGAGCACTACAGCCCAGATCGGCGTCACGGGGCTCGCGGTCATGGGCCGCAACCTCGCCCGCAACTTCGCGCGCAACGGCTACACGGTCGCCTTGCACAACCGGACCCCGTCGCGCACGCACGACCTGGTGGAGCAGTTCGGGCACGAGGGCGAGTTCATCGCGGCCGAGACGGCCAAGGAGTTCGTGGCGGCGCTGGAGCGGCCGCGCCGCCTGATCATCATGGTCAAGGCCGGTGATCCGACCGATGCGGTGATCCAGGAGTTCGCCCCGCTGCTGGAGCCCGGCGACATGATCATCGACGGTGGCAACGCGCACTTCGCGGACACCCGGCGCCGGGAACGCGAGCTGCGCGAGCACGGCATCCACTTCGTCGGCACGGGCGTCTCGGGCGGCGAGGAGGGCGCGCTGCACGGGCCGAGCATCATGCCGGGCGGCTCGAAGAAGTCGTACGAATCGCTGGGCCCGATGCTGGAGAAGATCTCCGCGAAGGCGAAGGACGGCGCGCCGTGCGTCACGCACTGCGGTCCCGACGGCGCCGGCCACTTCGTCAAGATGGTCCACAACGGCATCGAGTACGCCGACATGCAGCTCATCGGCGAGGCGTACCAACTGCTGCGCGACGTGGCCGGGTACTCCCCCGCGCAGATCGCGGAGATCTTCCGCACCTGGAACACGGGCAGGCTCGACTCCTACCTGATCGAGATCACCGCCGAGGTGCTCTCCCACGTCGACGCGGCCACGGGCAAGCCGTTCGTCGACGTGGTGGTGGACGAGGCCGAGCAGAAGGGCACGGGCCGCTGGACGGTCCAGATCGCTCTCGACCTCGGCGTCCCGGTCTCCGGCATCGCGGAGGCGGTCTTCGCCCGTTCACTGTCCGGCCACGCGGCGCTGCGGAAGGCCTCGCGGGGCCTGACCGGGCCGAGGCCCACCGCGCTGAGCGAGTCGGAGGCGGGCGCCTTCGCCGACCGGGTCGGGCAGGCGCTGTACGCCTCCAAGATCGTGTCGTACACCCAGGGCTTCCACGAGATCGCCGCGGGCAGCGAAGAGTACGGCTGGGAGATCGACCTCGGCGCCGTGGCCTCGATCTGGCGCGGCGGCTGCATCATCCGCGCGGCCTTCCTGGACCGGATCCGCGCCGCGTACGACGCCCGGCCGGACCTGCCGAGCCTGCTGTCCGACGAGACGTTCGCGCGGGAGATCGCGGCCGCGCAGGACGACTGGCGCGAGGTGCTCGTCGCCGCGACCCGCCAGGGCGTGCCGACCCCCGGCTTCGCCGCGGCCCTCGCCTACTACGACGCCCTGCGCGCCGAGCGCCTCCCGGCCGCCCTCACCCAGGGCCAGCGCGACTTCTTCGGCGCGCACACCTACCGGCGCGTCGACCGCGACGGTTCCTTCCACACGCTGTGGGGCGGGGACCGGTCGGAGGTCACGGCGTAGGCCGGCGGGGCAACCCGGCCGGCGGTACGCGCTCGAGACGCGGGATCGAGACGCGGGGACGGTGGGCGACCCGGAGGGGCCGCCCACCATCGGCGTTTGCGGTGCCGGGGAACGAGGGCCCGGCTTGGGCGCGTCGGCGGATCGGTGGATCGGTGGATCGGCTCAGGAGAGCGGCGGTCCCGGTTCGGGATTCGGCACCGGCTCGGGGCCCGGCGGGATCGGCGAGGGGTCCGGAGGGGACGGCGGACCGGGAGGCGTGGGGCTCGGCGGCGGACCCGGAGGCGTGGGCTCCGGCCCGGGAGGAGGTCCCGGAGACGGCGGCGGCTCGGGGGTGGGCACCGGGCTCGGGTACGGGTCCGGGCCCGGCGTCGGGCTGGGTGGGACAGGGTCGGGATACGGGTTCGTCATGGCGTCCTCCGGCCAGTCGGTCGACGTCGGCTCTGGACTACTCCCCCGCCTACCCGACGGCAGCGCCGCCAGTCACCCGGCGGCACGACGGCGAGGACCCGGGTGGGCTCATGCGGCCGAAACGGGACCCGCCGCCCGGCACGAGCCCGGTACGGACGGTGGCCGGGCGGGCCCGGCTCAGAAGCGGCCCGGGTGCTCCGTCAGCCACGTTTGCGCGGCCCCCAGCAGCTCGGGGTCGGCTGCCGGGGCCTCGTCCGGGTGACGTTCGGCCCACTTGACGACGTACGGGCACAGCGGAGCCACGGGGACGCCCTCGCGCTCGGCGATGGCGTACAGCTCGCGCGCCAGCGAGCCCGCGATGCCCTTCCCCTGGTGGGCGGGCTCCACGATCGTGTGGACGGGGACCAGCGCGCGACGGGGCCCGTCGAGGACGAAGTACTCGATGTGGCCGACCACTTCGCCGCCGGCGAGCGCCTCCAGGCGGCCCGCGGCCCGGTCGTCGCGGATCTCGATGTCGCTCATGGGCTCGCTCCTGCTCCGATGTGTCCGGACCGGCGTCCGGTGTCCGTCGATCAGGTGTGTGGACCAGTGTCCAGTGTCCGTCGATCAGGCCGACACGGCCTGCGGGCTGCGCTCCTGGTCCGAGCCCGGCACCGGCGCGGACGGGTCGGCACCCAGCGCCACGATCCGGTTGTCGCGGTCGACGTGCACGACCCGGGGCTTCAGCGCCCGCGCCTCGGCGTCGGTGACCTGAGCGTAACTGATGATGATCACCAGGTCGCCGGGGTGGACGAGATGGGCGGCCGCGCCGTTGATCCCGATCACTCCCGAACCGCGCTCACCCTCGATGACGTACGTCTCCAACCGGGCCCCGTTGGTGATGTCGACGATGTGGACGAGCTCGCCGGGCAGCAGATCGGCGGCGTCGAGGAGATCCGCGTCGATCGTCACCGATCCCACGTAGTGCAGGTCGGCCTGGGTGACGGTGGCCCGATGGATCTTGGACTTGAACAGAGTACGCAGCACTTTGGACTCCTGGAAGACGGCTCCCTGCCTGCTTTGTGCAGGTCAAGGGCGGTCTTCACTCTACACCGGCACGCGTCGGACTCGAAGATGGTGAACAACATCGGTCCGCTATGAGAAGAAGGCTCCCTGCCTGCGCCTCCGTGCGAGCCAGGCTGTTGTGACGCCGCCGATCAGACGTCTGCCAAGGAAGACCCTATGGGGACTGGTGCTGATCAGACGCCGACTTACTTGACGGTACGTCAGTTATGAGAAGTTGGCGAAGGCCGTGCCGGAGGGTGCCGACGCCCGTGAAGAATTCCCAGACCCAGCACTGGGACGAGGTCCGAGCCGTCTGCGACCTCCTGTTGTGAGTGGCGACCGGACCGGCGGTCAAACCACGGCCAAACTGCGGCCGGCAGCGCCAGACGGTCCAGAGCCCGCGCTGCAGCGCCTCGTCCACGTCGAGCTCGTCCTGCGGTGGTGCAACGCCCGAGGCGCGCTGGGCAAACGGCCCTTGGGGCGGCTGACGCACTTGGTCGGTGAGTCGACCGAGACCGCGGCGGGCACCCGTCGGCTGCGGAGCAGACCGCTGTGCGCTTCCGGGCATCCGCACGATCCCCGACCGGCTGGTGTCGTCAGTGGCAGCCGGTCAAGCCGGGCGGGGACCTTGGTCGTGACGACACCGAGCTCGGCGGCGGTGGTCATGCCATGAGGGGTGTCGAGCCTCGCCGGCCCGGCCGCAGTGCCGGATGGGTGCCCGGAACCGCGGCGCTCGCGTCTCAGCCGCTGCTCTCGGTGCTTCCACTCGCCTCGGTGATCTCGACGTGTCGCGGCTTTGCGACGTCGGCCTTGGGGACGGTGATGCTGAGCACTCCGTCCTGCATCTCAGCCTTGATCTTGTGGGTGTCCAATTCTCCGGGCAGCCGCAAACGGTACTCGAAGGCTCCGACGCGGCGGGTGCTGCGGCGCAGGACACCCTTGCGCTCCCGCTCCTTGATCTCTCCGGTGACCACGAGTTCGGGACCGTTGGCCTCTACGTCAATGTCCTTGCTCTTCACTCCGGGGAGTTCGATCTCTATGTGGAACGCATCCTCGGACTCCGACACGTCCGCGAGAGGCGTCCACGCAACCGCGGGTGCCGCGCCCACCGTCGACTCCAGCAGGCCGCTCATCTGGTTGAGCAGTTCGTCGAACTCGACCAGGGGATTGACAGGGGTGGGTGCCCAGACGGGCCTTTCCTGCAGGCCGCCACCACGGTGGCGCCGGACGGGCATGGCCATCGCCATCGCCTCCTTCTTCCTTCTCGTGATCTCATCGTCCGCCATTCGTCATGCGAGCCATGCGGACTCCTTGTGACGTATGCGGGGGGAGACGTCCGAGTGGCCCGCGGCAGCTGACGTGCCCGTGGTGCCGGGTACGGCCGAGTGCCCCAGGTGCCGGTGCACGAAGTGGATGGCCATCGCGCCCTCACCGGCCGCGGAGGCCACCCGCTTCACCGAGCCGCTACGGACGTCCCCTACCGCGAAGACCCCGGGCAGGCTGGCCTCCAGGGTCATGCACGCGCGCCCGCGGCCGTGCCACACCTCGGGGGAGGCGCAGGCTTCCTGGGCCTCCGGCCCGGTGAGGACGAAGCCGCGGGAGTCGAGGGCGATGGTGCCGGCGAGCCACTCGGTGTGAGGTTCGGCGCCGGTGAAGACGAACAGGCTCCGTACCGCGAGCCGGCGGTGCCCGCCCGTGCGGTTGTCGACCACGTCGAGCTCCTCCAGCACTTCCTGGCCGATGACCTCGGTGACCTCGGTGTGCAGCATGACCTCCACCCGCGGATGGCGCTCGACCTGGTCGACCAGGTAGCGGGACATGTTGGCCTCAAGGCTGGCTCCTCGGACCAGCAGGTGCACCTTCGGCGCGTACCCGGCGAGGAACAGCACCGCCTGGCCCGCCGAGTTGCCTCCGCCGACGACGGCCACCGGGTCGGTGCGGCACTGCTGGGCCTCGTAGACGGTCGCCGAGTAGTGCACGCTCGTTCCCTCCAGGCGTTCGATGCCGGGCACCTGGAGCCGGCGGTAGCGGGCACCCATGGCCAGGACGACGGCGCGGGCGGCGATCTCGCTGCCGTCGGCGAACGCCACCACGTAGTGGTCGTCGTCCTTGGGATGGAGACCGGTCGCCTCCAGCGGAAGGCTGATCCTGGCGCCGAACTTGTCGGCCTGGAGCACGGCGCGTTCGGTGAGTTCGGCGCCGGAGATGCCGGAGGGGAAGCCGAGCAGATTCTCGATGCGGGACGACGTACCGGCCTGGCCGCCGGTGGCCATCGCCTCCACCACCGTGGTGCTCAGGCCCTCGGAGGCCGCGTACACCGCGGCAGCGAGGCCGGCGGGTCCGGAGCCTACGATGAGGACGTCGCCGTGACGGTTTCCGGCGGGTAGTGACGGCAGGCCGATGAGCCGGGCCAGTTCCGCGTTGCTGGGGTTGCGCAACAGGGTGGTGTCCCGCCAGATGACGAGCGGCGTCTCCTCCGGGCCGACACCGAAGCGGCGCAGCAGTTCCTCGGCCTCCTCGTCGGTCTCCAGGTCGATCCAGCGGTGCGGCAGCCGGTTGCGGACGGCGAACTCGCGCAGCCGTCTGGTGTCGGGCGAGTAGCGCGAGCCGACGATGCGGAAGCCGGCGCCCTGTCCGACGAGCAGCGCGCGACGGCCCAGACAGGCGCGCAGCACGACGTCCCCGATGCTGGAGTCCTGGGACACCAGGTGGCGCAACCGGTCCAAGGAGACGACGAGGACCTCGCCCGGCTCCCTGGCGACAGCGGTGTAGAAGGCCACCTGTCCGTGCAGCAGCCCGAGTTCGCCGATGAAGCGACCGGGGCCGTGCACGCGCAGCACGTGCTCCTCGGGAGTGCCGTAGTCCTCGACGACGGCGACGGAACCGCTGAGGACGACGAAGAACGTCTCGCAGCGCTCGCCCTCCCGGATCAGCACCTCGTTCGGAGCCATGCTCCGGCGTTGCCCGTGCTCCGCCAGACGTGTTATCTGGTCCTCCGTGAGGCGCGGATACGCGCCGTAGATGTCCGGGGTCTCCCAGAAGGCGGCCTCGTCCGCTTCCTCCGGTACCGGTTCTTCGCCCGGCAGCGACTGGTCGCCGGACATCAGACGAACGCCTCGTGAACGTAGCACCAGCGCCAATCCTCGCCGGGCTGGAACGACTGCACGATCGGATGAGCGTCGGCAGCCGCGTGCCTGCGCGCGTGCTTGTTCGGCGAGGAGTCGCAGCAGCCGACGTGCCCACAGGTCAGGCAGAGCCTCAGATGAACCCACGGGGAGCCGAGCATCAGACACTCCTGACACCCTTCTGGGGTCAGCGGCTGAACCGGCCGGACGAGCGCGAGGTGGGGGTCTGCGTGCAGGGTCATCCGGATCACCCTCTCCGGGTGGTGATCGACTGTTCCACCCACTGGCGCAGAACGGGGGCGGGCGCCGCCCCCGCCTGCCGGGCGACCGTCTCGCCCTGATCGAGGATCAGCAGTGTCGGTACGGCCTGGACCTCGAAACGCTGCGACAGTCGCGGGTTCTTGTCGACGTCGACCTTGACGAGTTTGATTCGGCCGGCGAGATCGGTGGCGACCTTCTCCAGTGCGGGGCTGACCATGCGGCAGGGGCCGCACCAGGTGGCCCACAGGTCGACCACGACGGGGACGTCGGCCCGCTCGGCGACCTCGGTGAAGTCGTCGTCGCCCGCGTCCACCATCCACGGTAGGGGCTGCTTGCAGTGGCCGCACTTGGGGCGGCCCTCCGCGGCCACGGGCACCCGGTTGGTGCGCCCGCAGTTGGGACATCTGACGGTCGTCGCCTGCACCGTGCTCATGCCGCCCGCGCTCCCTTCACGTCCTCGGGCTGGTCGTAGGTGACTACCAGCTCTCCATGTTCGGCGTCGACGCGGACCGTCGCGCCGTCCTGGACGTCACCGCGCAGCAGGGCGCGCCCCACCATCGTCTCGACCTCGTGGGAGATGTAACGCCGCAGCGGCCGGGCCCCGTACACCGGGTCGTAACCCTGGTGGGCGATCAACTCACGTGCGGCGTCGGTGAGTTCGACGGTGATGCGGCGTTCGGCGAGCCGGCGGCGCAGCTCGTCGAACTGCAGCTCCACGATCCGCTCGATCTGCCGCTCACCGAGCGGCTTGAACAGCACGATGTCGTCGACGCGGTTGAGGAACTCCGGGCGGAAGTGCCCGCGCAGCTCGCCCATCACCAGGGCGCGGGCGTCCGGCTTGATCTCACCCTCGGCGGTGACGCCGTCGAGGAGGTGCACGGAGCCGATGTTGGACGTCATGATGATGACGGTGTTGCGGAAGTCGACGGTGCGGCCCTGGGAGTCGGTGATGCGGCCGTCGTCGAGGACCTGCAGCAGGGTGTTGAAGACATCGGTGTGCGCCTTCTCGATCTCGTCGAACAGCACGACCGAGTACGGCTTGCGGCGTACGGCCTCGGTGAGCTGGCCGCCTTCCTCGTAGCCGACGTATCCGGGCGGTGCGCCCACGAGCCGGCTGACGGTGTGCCGCTCCTGGTACTCGCTCATGTCGAGGCGGACCATGTTCTCCTCGGAGTCGAACAGGGCCGCCGCGAGGGTCTTGGCCAGCTCCGTCTTCCCGACGCCGGTGGGGCCGAGGAAGATGAACGAGCCGATGGGGCGGCGCGGGTCGCGGATGCCGGAGCGGGCGCGGATGATGGCGTCGGCGACGAGTTTGACGGCCTCGTCCTGGCCGATGACGCGCTCGCGCAGGATCTCGTCGAGGCGCAGCAGTTTCTCGCGTTCGCCCTCCTGGAGACGGGCGACGGGGATGCCGGTCCAGGCGGCGACGATCTCGGCGATCTCCTCCTCGGTGACGACCTCGCGCAGCAGCCGGTTCTGCCCTTGTTTGGCGGCCAGTTGCTCCTCCTCGGCCTTCAGCCGGCGCTCCAGCTCCTGGAGGCGGCCGTAGCGGAGTTCGGCGGCGCGGTTGAGGTCGTAGGCGCGTTCGGCCTCCTCCGCCTCGTGGCGGACCTGCTCCAGTTCCTGGCGCAGTTCCTGCACGCGGCGGATGGCCTGCCGTTCGGCCTCCCACTGGGCGCGTTTGGCATCCGCCTCGCCACGCAGGTCGGCCAGTTCCTTGCGCAGTTCCTCCAGGCGGGCTTTGCTGGCGGGGTCGGTCTCCTTGGACAGGGCCGCCTCCTCGATCTCCAGACGGGTGACGCGGCGGGTGATCTCGTCGAGTTCGGCGGGCATCGAGTCGATCTCGGTACGCAGCCGGGCGCACGCCTCGTCGACGAGGTCGATGGCCTTGTCGGGCAGGAACCGGTCGGTGATGTAGCGGTGGCTGAGGGTGGCCGCGGAGACCAGCGCGGTGTCCTGGATCTTCACGCCGTGGAAGACCTCGAGGCGTTCGCGCAGTCCGCGGAGGATGGAGATGGTGTCCTCCACACTCGGCTCGTCGACCAGCACCTGCTGGAAGCGGCGTTCGAGTGCGGCGTCCTTCTCGATGTGCTTGCGGTACTCGTCGAGGGTGGTGGCGCCGATCATGTGGAGTTCACCGCGGGCGAGCATCGGCTTGAGCATGTTGCCCGCGTCCATGGCCCCTTCGGCGGCGCCCGCGCCGACGACGGTGTGCAGTTCGTCGACGAAGAGCAGGATGCGCCCCTGGGCGGCCTTCACCTCGGACAGGACGGCCTTGAGTCGTTCCTCGAACTCGCCGCGGTACTTGGCGCCGGCGACCAGGGAGCCCATGTCGAGCGCGAACACCGTCTTGTCGCGCAGGCCCTCGGGGACGTCGCCGCGGACGATGCGCTGGGCCAGGCCCTCGACGATGGCGGTCTTGCCGACGCCGGGATCGCCGATGAGGACGGGGTTGTTCTTGGTCTTGCGGCTGAGGATCTGGGTGACGCGGCGGATCTCCGCATCACGGCCGATGACCGGGTCCAGCCGCCCGGACCGAGCCTCGAGGACCAGGTCGCGGCCGTACTTCTCCAGAGCCTCATAGGCCACTTCAGGGTTGGCGGAGGTGACGCGCTGGTTGCCGCGGACCTGGGTGAGCACGCTCAGGAACGAATCCCGGGTCACACCGTGCTCCTTGAGCAGCCGTCCTGCGGCGGTCGCCGAGCCCTCCTCGGCCAGGGCGAGCAGGATGTGCTCCACGGACACGTACTCGTCCTTGAGGCGTTTGGCCTCCCGCTCGGCGGCATCGAGCAGGCGGGACAGGCGCTGAGTGACGAAGACCTGGCCGGGTGCCGCGCCGGGACCGGTGACCTTCGGGCGACGGGAGAGTTCCTCGCGCACGGCCGCCCGCAGCTCCTTCGGCTCGGTGCCGACCTGTTGCAGCAACCGTGGGATCAGACCGTCCTCCTGATCGAGAAGCGCGAGCAGCAGGTGTTCCCCGTCGACCTCGGTCTGCCCCATGCGGACGGCCGCGCTCTGGGCCTCCTGGAGGGCTTCCTGTGACTTCTGGGTGAGACGGTTCATGTCCATGGGGGTGTTTCACTCCTCGTACCGGCGCGGCGCAGGGCGGCTTCGAGCATGCTGATGCGGTCCAGCAGATCGAGCACCAGGCCGATGGATGCGTAGTTGAGGCACAGCCCGGTGCGCAGCCGCTGGACGCGGGCGAGGACGGCCGGTGCCGTGGGTTCGAACACCAGCCCTCCCGAGGCGTCGCGCTCGGCCTCGACCAGGCCCAGAGCGACGAACCGGCGGATGAGGTCGGGATGGACGCCGGAGCGGCGGGCCACGGTCTGCAGAGAGAGCCTGGGCACCGGCACGATCGCGTACCGGACGCGTGCCGGCGCGGGAGCTGTCAGCCGAGACGCCTGGCGCGCCCCGGCGCGTGGGTCACTCATCGTGTACTCCTGGGGTCGAACGAGGAGACGGCGGCGAGCTCCTCGAAGAGTGCGCGCTCCCGGTCGCTGAGCCTGGACGGCACCATGATCCGGAGCTCGGCGTAGAGGTCGCCGCTGGTGCCGCGCGGATTCGGCATGCCCTCACCGCGCAGCCGCAGCCGCCGGCCGCTGGACGAGCCCGCGGGCACGTTCACCTTGGCCGTCGCCCCACTCGGCGTGGGCACCGGAACCGTCGCGCCCAGCGCGGCCTCCCAGGGTGTGACCGGAAGCTGCACATACACGTCCCGGCCCTCGAGGCGGAACTGGGGGTGCGGCTGGATCCGCACCCGCAGGTACAGGTCCCCCGCGGGGGCGTCACCGTTGCCCCGGCCGCCCTCGCCCGCCAGCCGGATACGCTGCCCGTCGGTGACACCCGGTGGCACGTCGACGTCGTACCGCCGCGGCTGCCCGGTGGGACCGGCGAGCGTGACGGTGCGGCGGCCTCCCCGGTAGGCCTCCTCGACGGTGAGCGGCAGTTCGGCCTCCTGGTCGGCTCCGGGGACACGCACCCGTCCGGCCCCCCCGAAGAACGAGCCGAACAGGTCGTCGATGTCGACACCCTCCGCGCCGAAGCCACTGGTGGCATACCGGACCCGGGGGCCGCCCCCGGTGGACCAGCGGAAGCCGCCGCCGGGTCCCGCGCCGGCACCGACCCGCTCCTCCCAGTCCTCGGGGACCTTCCGGAAGTCCTCGCCGAAGCGGTCGTAACGGGCCCGCTGCTCCGGGTCGGACAGGACACTGAAGGCCTCATTGATCTCCTTGAAGCGCTCCTCCGCCTCGGGGTCCTTGTTGACGTCGGGGTGGTACCTGCGGGCCAGCTTGCGATACGCCCGCTGGATCTCGTCCTTGTCGGCGTTGCGCGGGACCCCGAGAACCTCGTAGAAATCACGTGCCATGGCCGCTCACTCCCGCTTGGCGACGGTCACGGCGGCCGGCCTCAGCTGCCGCTCGGCCTCGCCGTAGCCGGGGCGCAGCACCTGCGCCACGGTGTTCGGTTCGGCGCCGGGGTCCTGGACCACGCCGACGACCTCGTGCCGGGAGGGGTCGAACGGGACGCCTGTCTCGGCGTGACGCTCGTAACCAAGGCGTTCAAGGATGGACACGGCCTGGTCGCGCACGGCGCGAACCCCCTCGACGATCGCCCCGGGGTCGGAGCCCGCGTGGTTCAGGGCCAGTTCGAGGTTGTCGATGACGGGAAGGAAGGCCGCGGCCGTGCGGGCGCGTTCGACCGCGCGCTCCCGGTCCAGTTCCCTGGCGTGTCGCTTGCGCAGGTTGTCCAGGTCCGCGAGAGCACGCCGCCAGCGGTCCTCGACCTCTTTCAGCGCGGCCGCGTACTCGTCCTCGACCCCGGTCGGACCGGTGGCCGCATCGGGTCCCGGTTCGGCCTCCGCGGTCGGCGGCGCGGGCTCGGGCAGGTGTCCCTGCGGCGGTTGTGCGGCGCCTTCGGGCGGTAGGTCGGACGATCGGTCCTGGGGAGGGATCGGCATGGCGGGTACCTCAGCCCTTGTCGAACTCGGCGTCGATCACGTCTTCGTCGGTGCCGGCCCCGCCCTGCCCGGAGCCGTCCGGCCCGGTGGTGTCCGACGGACCACTCGCCGCCGCCGCTTCGGCCTGGTGGGCGGCGAGCCCGGCGTAGACCTGCTGGAGTTCGGAGATCAGCGGCCTGGCCTTGTCCACTCCGGCCTCGTTCTTGACCGCGTCGCGGGCCTCTGCCACCAGCATCTCGGCACGGGCCTTTTCGTGCGCGGGCGCGGCGTCGCCCAGTTCGCTCAGGCGCTTTTCGACCTGGTAGGCGATCGCGTCGAGTTCGTTGCGGGCGTCGACGGCCTCGCGCAGTGCCTGGTCCTGGCCCTGGTTGCGCTCGGCCTCCTGGACCATGCGCTCGACCTCGCTCCGGTCGAGGTTGGAGCTCTCACTGATGGTGATGCCCTGTTCCTTGCCGGTGTCCTTGTCGCGCGCGCTGACGTTGAGGATGCCGTTGGCGTCGACGTCGAAAGTGACATCGATCTGGGGTTCGCCCCGCGGCGCCGGCCGGATGTCGGTGAGCTGGAACCGGCCGAGCGCCCGGTTGTCGGCGGCCCGCTCGCGCTCCCCCTGGAGGACCACCACATCGACGGCCGGCTGGTTGTCCTCGGCGGTGGAGAAGGTCTCGCTGCGGCGCACCGGGATGGTGGTGTTCCGCTCGACGATCTTCGTCATCACACCGCCCCGCGTCTCCACTCCCAGCGACAGAGGTGTGACGTCGAGCAGAAGAACGTCCTTCACCTCACCCTTGAGCACCCCGGCCTGGATAGCGGCGCCAAGAGCCACGACCTCATCGGGGTTGACGCTCATGTTGGGTTCCTTGCCGCCGGTCAGCCGACGCACGAGGGCCTGGACAGCGGGGATGCGGGTGGAACCGCCGACGAGGATGACCTCGTCGATGTCGTTCTCACCGACCTTGGCGTCGGCCATGGCCTGCTGGACCGGTCCCAGGCAGCGCTCCACCAGGTCGGCGGTGATCTGCTCGAACGTGGACCGCATGATCGAGTCGGTCAGGTGCTTGGGCCCGGAGGCGTCGGCGGTGATGAACGGCAGGTTGACCTGGGTCTGGGTGACGGAGCTGAGCTCGGTCTTGGCCTTCTCCGCCGCCTCGAAGAGGCGTTGCAGCGCCTGCGGGTCCTTGCGCAGGTCGATGCCGTTCTCCTTCTGGAAGTCGTCCGCGAGGTAGTCGACCAGACGCCTGTCGAAGTCGTCGCCGCCCAGATGACTGTCACCCGCTGTGGAACGGACCTCGACCACGCCGTCGCCGACGTCGAGGATGCTCACGTCGAAGGTGCCGCCGCCGAGGTCGAAGACCAGGACGGTCTCGTGCTGCTTCTTGTCCATGCCGTACGCGAGGGCGGCCGCCGTCGGCTCGTTGATGATCCGCAGCACTTCCAGTCCCGCGATCCGTCCGGCGTCACGGGTCGCGGTGCGCTGGGCGTCGTTGAAGTAGGCGGGCACCGTGATGACCGCCTCCGTGACCCGCTCCCCCAGCTGCTTGGAGGCGTCGTCGGCGAGTTTGCGCAGCACCAGGGCGCTGATCTCCTCAGGCGCGTAGAGCTTGTCACGCACCTTGAAGCGGGCCTCGCCGTTGTCTCCCGGGACGACGTCGTAGGCGACGGCCTTGGCCTCGTCGGAGACCTCGTCGAAGTGCCGGCCGATGAACCGCTTGGCCGAGTAGATGGTGCCCTTGGGATTGAGGATCGCCTGGCGGCGGGCCAACTGGCCCACCAGCCGCTCGCCTGTGTCGGTGAAGGCCACCACGGACGGTGTGGTCCGGTTGCCCTCGCTGTTGGGCACGACGGTCGGCTCGCCACCCTCCCACACGGCGATCACCGAGTTGGTGGTGCCCAGGTCGATGCCCACTGCCTTGGCCATGAGGAACTCCTTCCGCGGCGGTCGACGTCCGTCGGCGACCGTTCATCCTCCGGGCCCTGTCCGCCCGGCTTCGAAACTCGTTCAGCTGGGGGCGGGGTCGCTGCGCGGGCGGCCGCCCCTGGAGGAGGCGCTCTCCGTGTTCACGCCGGCCCCGCTGTCCAGCCCGGCGACCAGCCGGACGGCCTCATCGGCGACGTCCTCGTCCACCACGACGTCGTACCGGCTGGGCTCCATCGAGCGGACCGAGGCGAAGTTCCGGCGGCCGCCCTGGGCCGCGTGCAACAGCACGCCGAGCAGCGCACCGACGACCGCTCCGAAGATCAGCCCGTACAGGGCGAGGAGCAGACCGGAGACGACCGGATTCAGCCAGTTCAGCAGACCGAAGATCCAGCCGACGAGTACGCCGGGCAGCGCTCCGGTGGCTGCGCCGTGGAGGGCGGCCTCGCCGTACCCCATTCGACCGATCACCTGTTCGACCAGGCGCATGTCCCGACCGATGATCGCCACCTTCTGAACGGGAAAGCCCTGGTCGGCGAGGTGATCGACGGCACGTTCGGCTTCCTGGTACGTCGAGTACGAGGCAACGGCCCTGCGGGCCTGCTCGGTCATGGCCACTCCTTCCGCCGACGGACCGCCGAGCGGTCCCGACAGGCCCCAGAGTGGCTGTTCGCCCGGTCACCCCGCCTGCGCCCAGCGGGTCGAAAAGTGGCACCGGCGGTCGGTCTGCGAGGACAGGAGGCGGGACGACGATTCGGGTTCGCGGCGGGGTACCTCAGGGTTCGGCCCGGCACGAGGGAGAGGGGCTCGCGGATGTACTTCTTCGAAGCCCGGAGGAAATCGGATTGATTCCATGGTCGACCGTCCAACGCAAGGGCTTTCCCCCCGCTTCGACACCCAGGAGGCGGGCGGCACCCGGGACATCACCGTGCCTGCGGACGAGCAGCGGCACAGCCCCTTCGACGGCACGGACGAGCGCGAGAGCCTCGGGCTTGCCCTGCGCGGGCCGCTGCCCTCCGACCACACCGCGACGGCTGTCCTCCCGGGGCCATCTGCGCCTGGCGAGGCTGGTACGGCGCACCGCGGCGACCCTGTCCCCGGGCGTGGCGACGTTCGACGCGGCCGCGCGACGCTACGGACCGGGGGCCGTACGGCGGCGACCGCCACGGATGACCAGCCCGTGGGGTGGAGAGCGAGCCCACGGCCACCGTGCAACGCCTGCTCTCTCCGCGGCGACCAGGCGTTGGGGCTCAGCCGGGCATGGGGTGGTGCGCCCGGGCGAACTGCTCCACGACGGCGGCGCAGAAGGCGGGCAGGTCGGCCGGGCCGCGGCTGGTGACGAGCTGCCCGTCGACGACCACCTCCTGGTCGGCGACGACCTCCGCGCCGGCGTTGCGCAGATCGGTGCGGATGCTGGGCCAGGACGCCAGGCGGCGGCCGCGCACGGCGTCGGCTTCCGCCAGGGTCCACGGGCCGTGGCAGATCGATGCGACCGGTTTCCCGCTGGCCATGAAGTCCCTGACGAACTGCACCGCGTCGCGGTCCATGCGCAGTTGGTCGGGGTTCATGGTGCCGCCGGGCAGGAGCAGGGCGTGGTAGTCGTCGACGGAGGCGTCGGCGACCAGGCGGTCCACGGGGAAGGTTCCTGCCGCGTTGAGGTCGAACTGGCGGGCCTGGATCTCGCCGGGATGGAGCGAGACGATCTCGGTCTTCGCCCCAGCGCCCTGTAGCGCACCGCGCGGCTGGTCGAGTTCCACGCGCTCGACGCCGTCGGTGGCCAGAATCCCCACCCGCATCCCCCGCAGTTCCTGTGTCATGGCATGGCTCCCTTCACGATTCGACGGTTGTACGACGCGAGCGGCAGTGACACCCGGCAGGGCCCGTCCGGATCCCTTTTCCGGACCGGGGACTGCAAGGCGCGGCCGAGAGTGCCCCGAGCGTGTATGTGCGCGCGATCAGCCGGAGCTGCCGTCCGGGTGGAGGACGACCTCGGTCCAGCCGTCCTCGCGGGCGTCGAAGTACTGGTATCCGTCTGCCGCCTTGTTCAGTAGGAGTTCGTGGAACCAGGACAGCCTGGCCTTCCCCGCCCGAACACCCGGCCCCTCTGCGAAGTCGGGACGGGCTTCATACATGTGCCGAACTGAGCCGCAGATGTTCGTTGTGGCGATCTTCCCCAGGACATCCGTGTGCCTTTCGACACGCGCATCGAGGACTTCCTTCACCCTCTCGGCGCGCGATCCCTCCTCTGCCTCCCCGAAACGGCATTCCGAGTCACAGGCCGTTGCGTGGGAGGAAATCGGGCGTGATTTTCCCGGCCCAGGAGACCAGCCGCGCTGAGAGGGCAATCGCGAATCCTCGACCACTGCGGCGCGTCCCGGGCCTCGGTGAAGGCTCCCAGTCTCCACCTTCCGGCCCCCGCCCGGCATGTCCGTTCAGATCGGTGACATGCACCGGTGCGCGACTGCTACAGCAGCCGGTCGAACACCGCGGTCACGCCGTCCCAGTGGCTGGTCTGCGGGTTCTTGACATCCGGATACATGATTTTGAACGTCTCGGCGAGGGCGACGCTGAGACCGCCGATGATCTCGGGGTAGCGCTCTTCGGTCTCCTGGGTGGGTGTCCTGTCGAGGGGAGGGTGCGCGGCGAGCTGTTCCAGGATCGGCTTCAGTTCGACCTCCTCGTCGAGTCGCCGGAACCGGTGGATGCTCTCCTGGAGGCCCTTGGTGATCGGTAGGTCCCACGGTTCGACCATATCCCGGCCGTTGGCCTTGGCCGACGCCTGGCCGACGACCAGGAGGTCGTAGAGCTTGGCGTCCACGAAGTCGCCGTACCGCTTCAGGTCGTTCTTGTCCACGTCGAGGCCTGCGGCGGCGCGGAAGAACCTCTCGAACTTCGACACACCCATCACGGTCATGCCTCTCGCCTCCTCACCGGGAACCGGACGGCGTCGTTCGCTCCCGCCAGCGCCGCCATCGGCTGTTACCGGTCGAGATTCGCAGAGCCCGCCTGGTGAGCGCCTCCGCACCCCAGGCCGAAAAAGAACACCCCCTCCTACCCTGGCAGAGCAGCATGAAATGCGCAGACACGAGGTCATGCGCATCTCTCGGGTGCGGGTGAGAGCCGCGCCGGCCGTGCCCCCATGGTCCATCGACCTGGCAGTGTGGCTGATGGACATCGCCCGACAGCTCGCCACCGTCGAACGCTCTCGACGTCGAACGGGCCGAACGGGCCGGCCGGAAACGCGACGGCGGGAAAGCCGACCGCGCCCACAGGCACGGCGCCCTGACGCACATCCGGCAGACCGGCGCCGGTGTCCCCTTTGCCGTGGCGGAGGCCGTCTGCACTTGTGCTCGGAGGTCTATGGAGCCCTCCGCTTTTCCGCCCGCCGGGAGCAGGCAGGGTGTGGCCCACATCCGGAGCATGGAAATGGCCTCTGCTGAGGCGCATGCACCATGACGCGCATCAACCCGCCACACCCACACGCAACGCACCCTTCGGTGGCTGTCCCAGGTCCCACGCCAGGCACTTGCAAAGCTTCAGAAAAAGGACGGCTCATGGACTACAACACCTTCCTCGACACCATCACCCGGCGCGCCCCTGTCCCCCCGGAGAAGGCGGAGCCCCTCACCCGTGCCACCCTGGAAACCCTGGCCGAGCGGCTCACCAGGGGTGAGGCGGAGGACCTCGCGTCCGAACTGCCCAAGCCGCTGAAGGAACCGCTGGTCTCTCCCACTCCGGAGGCCGAGCCCTTCGGACTCGACGAGTTCATCAATCGGGTGAGCAGGCGAGCAGGGGTGAGTCCGGACGAGGCCCGCGAGGGCGTACGGGCGGAGTTGAGCACCCTGAGGGAAGCGGTCAGTGATGGCGAGTTCCGCCACGTACTGTCCCAGCTGCCCCGGGACTTCGAGTCTCTCGTCGGCGCCCCGGGCTAGAAGGAGCCATGACCGACGAGGTCGGCGCCATCATCGAGGAGACGGAACCGGCCGTACTCACGGCGGCCACCGTCACACTGGTCGAGGGGCGGACGTTCTGCGTCTTGGGCACCTCGGGCGACATGGGGGCCGAGGTGCCGCAGGGGCTGTTCTTCCGCGACGTGCGGGTCATCTCCGACTGGCAGATCCGGGTGGACGGCCACCGGCCGCACCACCTCACCGTGCTTTCCCAGGACGCCTACAGCACCACGCTCGTCTCCCTCGTCCCACCACACGGCGCGCAGGGCGAACTCCTGTTGGAACGTCGGCGCCACGTCGGCGAGGGGCTGTCTGAGGCCCTCCGGTTGCGCAACCTCAGCACACGTCCGATGCGGACCCGGACTCGGCATGAAATCGCCGGAGGATCGCATGACACAATCGACAGTTCCTTCAGCCGGCGCACCCGTGGACGTCGAAGGCGGGGCGCAGCGGCCGTTCTCCGAGCACGCGGCCATGGCCAGGGCGTATCCCGGCGGCAGGATGACCGTGGGCGCCATCACGCCCCTGGAGGGCTTCGACGGGCCCGTGCCGTCCCTGGCCGGGCACATCGAGCGGATCCAGCAGGCCGAGCGGGCCGGCTTCGCCTCGGTGTGGGTCCGTGACGTGCCGCTGCTGGACCCGAGCTTCGGGGACGCCGGGCAGGTCTTCGACCCGTGGGTGTACCTGGGGCAGCTCAGTGCCCGCACCACCTCGATCACACTGGGGACCGCCAGCATCGTCATGCCGCTGCGGCATCCATTGCACACCGCCAAGGCGGCCGCCTCGGTGGACCAACTGTCAGGCGGACGGCTCCTGCTCGGGGTGGCCACCGGTGACCGGCCCGTCGAGTTCCCGGCCTTCGGTCAGGACCTGGGCGGCCGGGCCGAGAGGTTCCGGCAGTCGCTGGAGTACTTCCGTGTCGTCCTCGAGCACCGTTTCCCGCACGTGGAGTCGCCGCTCGGCCGGATGCGCGGCACCGATCTGCTGCCCAAGCCGGTGTACCGGCGGATCCCCGTACTGATGACGGGACGCGGGAGGCAGGACGTCCGGTGGATCGCCGACAACACGGACGGCTGGCTGTACTACACCCCGCCGCTTCAGCAGCAGGCCGAGAACATCGAGCGGTGGCGGGAGCTGACCCGGGGCGATGGCGGTGGGTTCAAGCCGTACGCGCAGGCCACCTATCTGGATCTGACCGCGGACCCGCTGGCCCTGCCCCGGCGCATCCACCAGGGCTTCTCGGTGGGCCGGGTGTCGTTCCTGGCGATGATGCGGGCCTGGCAGGGCATCGGCATCGACCAGCTGATGATCAACTTCAAGCACAGCCGCCGTCCGGTCGCCGAAGTGATTGACGAACTGGCCGAACACGTGCTGCCGCACTTCCCACCCGGGCGCTCCGGGGCGCGCGGCGAGCACCGGCGGCCCGTGGAGCGGACCGGGCCCTGAGGAAGCACGGCCCCGGCGCCGCCTGTGTGACAGGGCCGGGCTCAGTCCCGGACGGCCCCGGACGGCCGCTCCTGCGCGTAGTCGCACGTGCCCTCCGCCCGGAACTGCAGGGCCGCCCTGGTCACCTCCGCGCCGAGGCCGCGCAATTGGTCCGCGACCGCCTGGTCGGTGAGGCGTCCGTCGCCGTCGAAGACCCGGGAGGACCGCGGGACCGCGAACACCAGCGGCACCGCCCAGCCGCGCAGCGACCGCACGATGAACTCCATCGCATTGATCGCCTGCAGGCCCTGCACTCCACCGGCGGTCGTCAGCATCCCCACGGGTTTGTTGCTGAGGTAGGGCGGGTCCTGGTCGGCCAGGAGGGCGAGCCAGTCCACCGCGTTCTTGAAAGCGCCGCTGACCGACCCGTGGTATGTCGGGCTGCTCCACAGCAGGGCGTCGGCGGCCTGAACGGTGTCCGCAAGCCGGCGGGCGGACGCAGGGATCCCGTGCTCGGACGTGTAGAACGGAAGAGCCAGCCGCTTGAGGTCGATCACCAGGGTGCCGGCGCCCGCATCGGCCGCGCCCTCGACCGCCACACACAGTGCGGTGAGGCTGGTCGACGGGGTGCGCAGCGAACCTCCCATTCCGACGACGAGCGGGCGCGCCATCCTGTCAACTCCTTCAGAGCATCTCCAGGGGCGTGGGCCCGCTGGGTGGCGGGAACGCCTCGTCGAGGGCGTCGAGCGCCTCGGTAGGAAGGTGGAGGTCCACCGCGCCGCGGTTTTCCCGAACGTGGTCGGGTGATCCGGAACGCGGGATCGCGGCCACCCCCTGTTCCAGCACCCAGGCGAGTGCCACCTGGGCCGGCGTTGCTCCGAGGGCCCGGGCCACGGCATCCAGTGCCTCGACCTTCAGGACCCGCCCCTGCTCGATCGGGGAGTAGGCCATGACCGTCACCCCGGCCTCGCGGCACCAGGGGAGAAGATCCCACTCGATGCCGCGCCGGGAGAGGTTGTACAGCACCTGGTCGACGGCCGCGGCGTCGCCACCGGGGAGGGTGGTCAGCTCGGCCATGTCGGCGACGTCCAGATTGCTCACGCCCCAGTAACGGATCTTCTCCGCCTCCATCAGGTCGGTGAATCCAGCAAGGGTCTCCTCGAGTGGCCACCGTCCCCGCCAGTGCAGCAGGTACAGGTCCAGCCGTTCCGCACGGAGCCGCCGCAGGCTGCCCTCGCAGGCGGCGACGGTGCCCTTCCGGTCGGCGTGGCCGGGCAGCACCTTGCTGACGAGGAAGACCTCCTCCCGGCGTCCCCGGAGGGCCTCCCCGACGAGCTCCTCGGCTGCGCCGTCGCCGTACATCTCCGCCGTGTCGACGACGGTCATCCCCAGGTCCACGCCCAGCCGCAGTGCGGCGATCTCCTGTTCACGCCGGGCCGGGTCCTCGCCCAGGTACCAGGTGCCCTGCCCGAGCGCCGCGATCTCCTCACCGGAGGGGAGCGCTATCGTTCTGGCCGATTCCGCAGTCATCTCGGGCCTCCCGTCCGCCGCGGATCCGTGTCACGCGCACCCCGCACCGGGTGCCCAGGTCCGCGCCTCCCAGACAACCGGTGTCGGATGCGCCGCAGGGAGGTCAGGAGGGGCGAGCGGACTGCCTCGAGAGCGTGCCGGGACCGGGTGCGCGATCCCGCAACGCGACGACCACCGACACAATGGCGCCGCAGGAGAGGACCGCCGCGAAGCCGATCATCGCGGTCTGCACGGCGAAGTGCCGCAGGGCGATGCTGAACAGGACGGAGGGCAGGCCCATTCCGAGGTACGCGACGACGAAGAACACGGCGAGGACCCCCGCGCGTGAGGCGGGCTCGGCCACTGAAACGGCACGTTCGACGCCTCCCTTGAACAGCAGCCCGGAGCCGGCTCCCGACAGGGACACGGCGACCAGGTAGAGCCAGAGCGCCGGGTGGTAGAGGGCGACGGCGCACAGGACCAGGCCGACCGGAAAGACCACTGCCCCCACGGTCAGGAGCCGGGGCATTGTGAGGTGGCCCAGCACCAGCTGGGCGGCCGCCGCGGAACCGAACATGAGGAAGGCCGCCAGGCCGACCACGAGGTGCGAGTCGGTGTGCAGGGTGCCGTGGAGCACGCTCGCCCCGAGGGAGGAGATCAGGCCGAGGATCGCGAAGGCGAAGGCGCCCAGCGCGCCGGCCGCGCCGAACGCCCGCCGGCCGCCGGGGCGCAGGACGAACCTGCTGGGCGGTTGGGCCGCGGGCAACTCCAGGTCCACGGTCTCCGGGGTGCACAGCACCAGCGCCAGGCACACTGCCATGGCGAGCGTGAAGATCGCCTGGGCGGTGATCAGGGGCGCGGGAAGCCACTCGGCGGCGGCTCCGGCGACCAGGGGCCCTGAGGCCAGGCCACCGAGGTTGGCGGCGGTGGCCACGATGCCGGGCAGCACCGAACCCGTCCGTTCCGGACGGACCTCGTGGTACAGGTCGTGCAGGTACGTCGTCGCGGTCGAGGCCATCAGCCCCAGTCCGACACCGTTCAGGATCCTGCCCGCGATCAGCCCCGGCAGGTCCCGCCACACGATCAGTACGACCGACGCGACGACGCCGACCAGCAGCGCCGGGACGATGATGCGGCGCCGGCCGAGCCGGTCCGACAGGTGGCCCAGCCCCAGGAAGGCGGCCGCTGCGCCCACGACCATCGAGGCGTACGCCACCGTGACCGTGGTGGCGCCGAAGTGGTCCCGGGCCTCGTACAGCGGCCACAGCGGAGTCGGCGCGGTGCCGAAGGCCATCAGCACGGTGAAGGCCACCGCCACGAACCAGAAGCCGGTCGCGTGCGAGGCACGGCGCCGGGCGGGGGCGCGGGGCGGCAGGTCGGCGGGAGCGGGTGCTGGGATCCGGTGGGTCGGGTCGGCCGGAGCGGGTGCCGGAATCCGGTGGGTCGCGTCGGCCGGAGCGGGTGCCGGAATCCGGTGGGTCGCGTCGGCCGGAGCGGGTGCCGGAATCCGGTGGGTCGCGTCGGCCGGAGCGGGTGCCGGAATCCG
>NZ_JBEYZY010000009.1:109402-109515 GCF_040646295.1 Streptomyces sp. NPDC046197
ATCCGGTGGGTCGGGTCGGCCGGAGCGGGTGCCGGAATCCGGTGGGTCGGGTCGGCCGGAGCGGGTGCCGGAATCCGGTGGGTCGGGTCGGCCGGAGCGGGTGCCGGAATCCG
>NZ_JBEYZY010000009.1:109610-263564 GCF_040646295.1 Streptomyces sp. NPDC046197
ATCCGGTGGGTCGGGTCGCCGGGAGCGTCGGCTGTGCGACGGCTCAGCGGCGTGGGAACGGCAGGCAGGGGTATCCCTCCTCGGGCGGAAGTGGATGGCGCCTTCCATCCTCCTCACCAGCGGGGATCAATGCCAACGAATGTTTTTGCTGGGCTTGAGCAATGTGAGTGATACTTCTCGTGTGGAGCTACGTCAGCTGGAGCACTTCATCGCGGTCGCCGAGGAGCTGAGTTTCACGCGTGCCGCCCGTCGGCTGCACGTGGTGCAGTCGGGGGTGTCCGCCGCCATCCGCTCCCTGGAGCACGAGCTCGGCTGCGCGCTGTTCGAGCGCACGTCGCAGCAGGTCCGGCTCACCGGGGCGGGCGCCGCGCTGCTGCCGGAGGCTCGGGCCACCCTGAACGCCGCCCAGGCCGCACAGGACGCCGTGCGCGCCGCACAGGACACGCTGCGCGGCACGGTGAACGTGGGCGCCATGGCCTCGGTCGAGGTGGTGGACCTGCCTGCGCTCCTCGGGCAGCTGCACGCGCGGCACCCGGCGATCGACGTCCGGCTGCGGCTGGCGACGGCCGGCTCGGCGGGACTGGCGCACGCGCTGCTCAGCGGGGACCTGGACGTGGCCTTCCTGTCGCTGCCCGAACGCAAGCCCGCCGGGATCGACGCTCGGGAGCTGGCCACCGTGCCGCTCGTCCTGGTGGTGAGCGCCGCCCATCCGCTCGCGCAGCGGGGCAAGGTGGCACTTGCGGACCTCGCGAGGGAGCCCTTCGTGGACTTCCCGCCGGGCTACGGCAACCGCGAGGTGGTCGACCGGGCGTTCGCGGCGGCGGGCGTCGCACGCCGGGTGGCACTGGAAGTGCCCGACATCGACATGGGGGCGGCACTGGTCCGGCACGGTCTGGGCATCGCCTTCCTGCCCGCGTTCGCCGTTGCCCGCACCCCCGGCCTGCACGTCCTGGACGTCCACGGCACCATGCTCCGCTGGAGCATGCATCTCGGCACGTCGTCGACCCGGCGGCCCAGCTCGGCTCTGCGGGCGCTGCTCGACCTGGTCGACCTCCACGTCATCGCCCTGTGACGTCCGGGCCGCGGCCCGGCCGTCACCCGTCGGTGGTGTCCGGCCCCCTGCGTCCGCCTCGCTCCGGCCGCGACATCTGCCGCAGCATCCGCTGACGCTCACGCTGCCGTCGTCCACAGGCGGCAATGGCGGCCGCGAGGGACCGGCGATCCGCGGGTGTCACCCACCGTGCCCCGGCGCACACGCAGCGTCCGGGCCGTCGGCGCCGTGACACGGGCGCCGTGCCGAAGGCCCCGGGGTCACCCGGCGGATTCGAGGGCCTGGGAGAAGTCCGTTCCGAGCTGCGACATCAGGTCGTTGAACTCCTTCTCGCTGATCGCCTCACGGAGCACGGCCAGTACGGTCCGCACACCCCGGTCCGCTTCCTCCTCCTTGAGCATGGTGCGTTCGGCCACGCGCCGCACGCTGTCGTAGTGGCCGAAGCGCTCGATGCGGTCCGTGGTTCCCCGGCGCACCGCCTCCGCGAGGCCCTCGGGGAGCTCGGTGATCAGGTCCCTGGCCTCCCCGGGGCTCAGCCTGTGGGCCAGCGTCTCGAGCGTGGCCCAGGTCAGGTCCGCCGCCTCCTGCCGGCTCAGTCCGGTGCGCTCGGCGACGGTACGGACGAATTCCTGCTCATCCATGCGTCGTCCTCCTTCGCTGCTGTGTTGCGACGAACGGCGCGGACCCCCCTGCAAGCCTGCCACACCGACCCGGCCCGTGCCCGCGCACGGACGGCGGTGACCACGACCACCCACAGACGTAGCCGAACTCGGGCGGCTCTGCGCATTCGACGTTGAACCACAGAGGACCCGGGTGCCACAGCTTGCTGTGGCATGGGACGAATCAGCACGTGTGAGCGGGTTCGGGCGTGGAAACCCGAGGGGCCCCGACTCCAGGGAGGCGTCATGAACGCCCATGTCACTGCCCAGGGAAGCCCCATCGCCACGGTCAACCCGTACACCGGTGAAAGGGTTCGTGAGTTCCCGGCGCTGAGCGCGGAGGACGTGGGGCGCGCGATCGACGCGGCGCACTGTAGCTTTCCAAACTGGCGTGCCCGGTCGACGGCTGACCGGGGGGCCCTCGTGCAACGCGCCGGTCGGCTCATGAGGGAGCGCAAGGAGGAACTGGCGCACCTCCTGACCCTTGAGGTCGGCAAGCTGATCAACTCGAGCCGTGCAGAGGTCGACCTCGCGTCCGACATCCTCACCTACTACGGCGAGCACGGCCCCGAGCTGCTGGAAGAGCGACCCCTGCCGGTGCCCGAGGGCACGGCCGTGCTGGTGAACGAGCCGCTCGGGGTCCTTCTCGGCGTGATGCCGTGGAACTTCCCGCTGTACCAGGTGGTCCGATTCGCGGGTCCGAACCTCGTCCTCGGCAACACGATCCTGCTCAAGCACGCGAGTAGCTGCCCCCAGTCCGCACTGGCACTCGAGCAGCTGTTCACGGATGCGGGTGTGCCGACCGGGGTCTACACCAATCTTTTCGTGCGGGGCAGAGACGTCGGGAAGATCATCGATGACTCTCGAGTGCAGGGGGCGTCACTGACCGGAAGCGAGCGGGCGGGCGTGAGCTTGGGCGAGATCGCCGGCCGCAATGTCAAAAAGTCCGTCCTCGAGCTGGGTGGCAGTGATCCTTTCGTCGTGCTGGACGGTCACAACCTCGAGCGCACCGTGTACGCCGCGTTCCTCGGCCGGATGGGCAACACCGGGCAGTGCTGCGTGGCGGCCAAGCGCTTCATCGCCCTTGCCGACGTCTACGACGCCTTCGTCACCGGGCTGCGCGACCGGATGAGCGAGGTGCGACCGGGAGATCCGGCCGACCCCGCCACCACGCTCGGCCCGCTGTCCTCCGAGGCCGCGGCCGAGCTCCTGATGGAGCAGGTTCGTGACGCGGTGGACAAGGGAGCCACGGTGGTGCTGGGCGGCGGGCGGCCCGACCTGCCGGGCGCCTTCGTCGAGCCGACCCTTCTCACCGACGTCACACCGGACATGCGGGCCTACCGGGAAGAGCTCTTCGGTCCCGTCGCCACGGTCTACCGGGTCGCCGACGAGGACGAGGCCGTGGCACTGGCCAACACCTCCCCCTACGGCCTGGGAGGCGCGGTCTTCGCCGCCGACCCGGAACGTGCTCGCGGAGTCGCGGACCGGCTGGAGGCGGGCATGGTGTGGATCAACCACCCGACCGCGTCCCGACCGGAGCTGCCCTTCGGCGGCATCAAGCGCTCCGGCTACGGGCGCGAACTCGGCGACGTGGGCATCGTGGAATTCGCGAACCGCAAGCTCGTGCGCTACGTGGACGCCGACGCCCCGATCGAAGAAGTGCTGGGCTGACCTACGAGCCGGTCGACCGCACTCTCCTGTTCACGTTGACGCGGGATTGGCCGGCGTGGACGGCGGCCGGGGTGGAGGGGCTGTGCTTCAAGCGGCTGAGGAGTGGACACGGTCCCCTGCACAATCCGGGGCATCGTCAACACCATCATCCGGTTCGCCGAAAACGTCCTCCCGAGTATCCGGAGCGGGCTCTCGCGGTGCATCACCGGGCCGGCGCGGACCAGTACCGCGCCACCGTGGGCACCTGGTGCGTGCCGCGCGGCAGTCGGTCCCCACCACCGCCGTGCCGTGCGCACCGATGCGGTGCGCATCGATGGTGGATACGCGGTATCCCCGGTGCAGATACGGCGAATCGTCGGTGCTGGCCGAACGCCCTCACGGGCGCTCAACGGGACTCTGGCCAAGGCCGGGCTGGTGCGGTTGGCTCGCGCCCTGGTCGTCCCGCTGTCCGCTGGGAGCGGCGCACCGGCCTCCTCCTGGCGGTGCTGGTCACCGCGGCCGGTATCCAGGACTCCGCAGCCGGCACCCGGCTGCTCGACCAGGTCACCGCCGGCCGTCCCGGCATCCGCAGGGCGGCCCGGATGCTCCTCCGCCGCCCGGCCCACCCACTGCAGCGCTGCTGACACCACTCCCACATGAGTTCCAGCGAGGCGTCAGCCGGGCCCGCCCAGCACGATCCTCCACACTCGGGTCGCCACCTGGAGGTTCAGCCGGTCCTCGACGTTCGCGAGGTCGTTGCCGCTGATGTCGCGGATGCGCTGGAGCCGATAGCGCAGCGTGCTGCGGTGGATCGCGAGGGATTCTGCGGTCTCGTCGTAGTTGCCGCCGCAGTCGAAGTACCGGGACAGGGTCTCCACCATGGTCGCGTGGTGCCGGGAGTCGTAGTCGATGAGCTGCCCGAGCCACTCCTGTACGAACGTCTCCAGTTCCCGGTAATCGCTGCCAGGTCCCAGGATGCGGTAGAGGCCAAGCTCGTCGAAGAACGACGTGCCGTAGCGCTCGCGGCAGTGGCGGCGCACTTCCAGGGCGCGCTGCGCCTCCTGGTAGTGGCGGGGGATGTCCTTTACGGAGTCGCAAGGGGCGCTCACCCCGATCGTCCCGGACCGTGTCCCGGTCTCCCGGGCGAGCGCCTCGTACAACGCGCGGGTGTGCGGCCTGTCGTCGGCGATAAGGACGACGTGGTCGGAGCGGCGGGTCAGCAGCGAGCGCATGCCCACGGCAGAGGCCGCCCTGCCCACGGTCTGGGCGAAGGCAACGTCCGCAGTCCGGTTCGACCACTGCACCACGACGATGTAGTGGCTGCGGTGCAGGTCGTGTCCGACTGCCTCGGACCGGGCGTAGGCGCTCGCCTCGTCCGTCCCTGCCAGGAGGTCGTCGGCCAACTCTCGGTGCAGCCTCAGCTCCACTTCGGCCAGATTGCGCAGGTGCGCCAGCTCCAGGGCGAGCGACGTGGCGGCGTGTCCAAGCGCGAGTACGGTGTGCTCGTCGGCCTCCTCCCGGGCATCGACCAGGGCCAGCACGCCCAGGATCTCGCCGTGCGGGTGGACCAGGGCGATCAACCGGTCCTTTATCCGCACCGGCCCGACCTCCTTGGCGACGGCTTGCAGCATTTCGTCCTGGCGCACGGGGTCCGGTTCGGGATAGGGGTCGGGGCGGCCGGGGCCGGTCCAGGACCTCAGCCGACCGAAGCGGTCCTCGACCAGCGCGGGAAGTCCAGTGAGCCTGTGCAGTGCGCGGGTGACGGCTTCCTCGCCGCCGCTCGAGGCAGCGACGTCGGCCATGAGAGCGTGAACGGCTCGCTGGTAGCCCAGCTCAGCCACGACGGAGATCAGCTGCCGCTGGAGGGCTGTGCGTTCGTCCCTCAGTCGGTGCAGCTCCAGCGCGTCCTCGCGTCGGCGGCGATGTGCGAAGGCGACTGACAGTGCAGCAGCGGTGTGCCGGACGAGCGTGGCGAGCAGAGTTCGCTCGGCCTCGGTGGGCCGGGAGCGGGACGTCACCACGAGGTAGCCGTGGAGTCCCTCAAGTCCGCGTAGCGCCAGGGCCCGGCCCCAGGGCCTGCCGGGTACGGTCACGTCGCCGTCCTGCCCGGCCAGCTCCCGCACCCTCCGGCTGACGGCCAAGGCAGGCATCCGCCCGTTCCATGGGTTGGGGACCAGGCCGCCGCCCACCTTGAGGTATCCGGCCTCGGCGCTGTATGGCCCCGCGGCGGCTATGTGGTCCATGGCCAGGCGCAGAATGTCGACTTCGTCCGAAGTGTCGAACAGGGCGCGGGAGAGCTCGACCAGTTCGTGGAGGGCATGGTCGGCTGGGGTGCGAGCGGGCGGGCGGGGCCCTCCGCGCGCCGCCGTGGGGTGCCGCCGGGCGCTGCCCCGCGGAAGGCTGCCCTTCCGGTGGGAGTAGCGGTGGTACGGGCTGTGCGCCCCACTGCCGGCCATGGGATCACTCCGTCCCTCGAAGCCTTCAGGGAGCCGAGCGACATGTCGCGTACCCGCTCCCGGGCCGGCCTACCCGAGATGTGTGGATCCTTTCTCTCGTACTCGTGGGGCGACCGGACCTGTGCATTCCTGACTCGCCAGACGCAGGCGTGGAGCCACCCGGTTCGTCACCCTGGGGAGTGCTCGAGACTCCCCGTGCGCACCGGTAGGAACGCGGCGTGGGCCACCTGGCGCGGCCCCTGTGCGGGCGCGGGACTCCCCGACGGCCTCCCGCAAGGCCCCTGCGAAGCGCCCGGGTCCACACGACCTGCCATGGACGGCCTGCTCGAGCCCTTCGCGCGTGGCGGGCCCGCTCTCTTCGAGGGCCCGGACCAGTTCTTCGATCTCCTCGTCGAGGCGTTGCTCGGCCATGGCGGAGGTGCGGCTCGCGGCGCCTGTGGTTCCGGCCATCCCCGGCGAGTAGAAGGAACTGCCCGCGCCGACGCCCGGACGGTACGCGCCGCGCGCGGGAACTCACTCCTGAGGTCGGCGACTTGAACGAGCTGATGGGGCAGGCTCGACAGGATATCCGGGCGGCAGCAGCCGACATCTGAACACGACTGTCGATGGGGCGGTAAACGGCATGCCGGTGAAACTGAACGCGATGGCGTTCAACCACGCAAAGAAACTGACCGAAGAGGGCCGGATCGTCCTGGACGACCGGGACGAGTGGAGCGAGCACCGGCCTTCGGCAGCGGACGAGAATGCCTACCTCGAGGAGCACGGATTCGACGAGTACGCCAGGTGGTACCTGGGCATCGATGACGCGATGGGAGAGGAGACCAAGGGCCGGTACAAGTTCCCCTACGGCGATTTCGAGCGCGTCCACCGCTGCGGTGTGCTCTCTGCCGAGGTACGCGCCGGACAGCAGAAATACGCGGACATCGAGAACGCCGCCGCGCACCTGCACGGACTGCTGGACGGCAGGCGGAGCGGGAACCGGTGACAGCGCCGGAAAAAGTGCACCCTCACCCGGCCCCCGGCGACGGGGCGTCCAGTGGCGCTGGGCGTCGTCGCCCCGCTCGCCCTCCGCCTGGGATGGCTCGCTCCGGGGACGTCCGGGTGCTGTTCCGTTGCGGTACGCTCGCCCGTCTCGTCCCGCTCGCCCTCGGCCTGCGAGGGTGTGCGCGAGTACCAGGCGTCGTAATCAGGGGCTCCGGATTCCATGACGGGCCTCCTTCGTCGCTCAGGTCCATCCTCCCCTCTCAGGCCGTGGTGGAACGCCTGCGGCCTCACCGTGCGAACGGCAATCCGGCGTCGTCCAGAGAGGCGGTCCGCGGACGGCGCCCCACCATCGGCCGTCGCCAGGTCGTCGGTGCCGACGCTGTCCGGCGCCGGCCCCTCACACAGGGAGAATGCGAATGCAACAAAACCATCATGAATCACGACTGCTGCGGCCGGTGCCGGATCGGCCGTGACTGCCAGAGAGCCGCGCAACGCGACTACGACGGCCCCGGCACCTCAGCGCCCGGGTGTGGGTCATTACCCGCACCCGGGCGAGGGCGGAGTGCGGCGTCAGCCGCCGGCCACGGCGCGCACCGCCTCCTCGACCGGGGTGGACCCGCTGATCAGCTCGAGGATGCGCCCGGCGGTCCTGGGCTCGTGGAGCAGGGCGGCGAGCACCGCAGCCACGTCATCGCGCGGCACTTGGCCGCGGTCGGTGTGCTCGGCGAGCGTGACGCGGCCGCTACCGGGGTCGTCGGTCAGCATCCCCGGGCGCAGAATCGTCCAGTCCAGTCCCGGACGGGAGGCGATGTCGGCGTCCGCCTCGCCCTTGGCCTTCAGGTAGGCGGCAAACACCGGGTCGGTGCCGGGCGGAGGCGGGCTGTCCACGCCCATCGCGGAGATCACCAGGAAGCGGCGCATCCCGGCGCGCTCGGCCGCGTCGGCGAGGAGGATGGCCGCGTTCCGGTCCACCGTCTGCTTGCGGGCCGCGCCGCTGCCCGGTCCGGCGCCCGCGGCGAACAGTGCCGCGTCGGCGCCGCGAAGGTGGCCGGCCACCTCGTCCACCGAGGCGTGCTCCAGATCGCACACCACCGGTTCCGCGCCGTCCGCGCGCAGGTCGTCGGCGTGGTCTGGGTTGCGGATCAGCCCTGTGACGTTGTCGCCGCGCGCCGAGAGCAGCCGGGTCAGCCGGCGCGCGATCTTTCCGTGTCCACCCGCGATCACCAAGTGCATGGGGTCATTCTTGCCACACGCGACCGCTCACGCCGGGCTGCGGGACTGCCGCGGCAGGTCGGGTCCCCCGGATGCCGCCAAGTCGGCGTACTCGCGCACCGCGCTGGTGCGCGAGACCACCCGGCCACCGGGTCGCGCCGCAGGTGCTCGGGGATTCGCGATCGCGATTCTGTCGTCAGGAGCGCGCGAGCCGGGCCGCGAGATAGGGCGCGGTGGCGCTGCGGCGGGCCCTCGCCACCTTGGCCGGCGGACCTGCCGCGACCACCCGCCCGCCCGCGTCGCCGCCGCCCGGACCGAGGTCGATGACCCAGTCGGCGGTGGCGATCGTGTCCAGGTCGTGCTCGACGAGGACGACCGTGTTGCCGGCGTCGACGAGCCGGTGCAGCTGTCGCAGCAGCAGCGCGATGTCCGAAGGGTGCAGCCCGGCCGTCGGCTCGTCGAGCAGGTAGAGCGCGTGCCCGCGGCGGGCTCGCTGCAGTTCGGTGGCCAGTTTGATGCGTTGCGCCTCACCGCCGCTGAGTTCCGTCGCGGGCTGGCCCAGCCGCAGGTACCCCAGGCCCACCTCGCGCAACGTCTCCAGACTGCGGGAGGCGGCCGGGACGGCGGACAGGAACTTGGCGGCGGCGTCGACGGACAGCGCCAGCACTTCCGCGATGTTCTTGCCGCGGTAGGTCACTTCCAGCGTTTCGGCGTTGTACCGGGCGCCTTCGCAGGTCGGGCACGGCGCGTAGGTGCCGGGCAGGAACAGCAGTTCCACCGCGACGAATCCCTCGCCCTGGCAGGTCTCGCACCGCCCTTCGGGCACGTTGAAGGAGAACCGCCCGGCCGAGTAGCCGCGCGCCCTGGCTTCGTCCGTCGCCGCGTACAGCTTGCGCACCGCGTCGAACATCCCGGTGTACGTGGCCAGGTTGGACCGGGGAGTTCGGCCGATGGGCCGTTGGTCGACCCGGACCAGCCGGTCGAAGGACTCGACCCCCGACGCGTCCTGGACGTCGACCTCCAGCTGCGCCTCGTCGGGTTCCTCGGGTACGAGTCCGAGGTGGCCGCGGACGACCTCGCCGAGCACCTGCGTCACCAGCGTCGACTTTCCGGAACCGGACACGCCCGTCACCGCCGTGAGTACGCAGAGCGGTACGTCGACGGACACGTCGCGCAGATTGTGGCGGGAGACGCCGCGCAGGTGCAGCCACCCGTGCGGTGTGCGCGGGCGGTGATCGAGCGGCTGGGCGCGCCCGAACAGGTACTGGCTCGTGGCCGACTCCTCGACCCGCTCAAGACCGGCGACCGGGCCGCTGTACAGCACGCGTCCGCCGCCCTCGCCCGCACCGGGGCCGATGTCGACCACCCAGTCCGCCCGCCGTACGACGTCCATGTCGTGCTCCACGACGAACAGCGAGTTGCCCGCTGCCTTGAGCCGGTCCAGCACGTCCAGCAGCGGTTCCGCGTCAGCCGGGTGCAGGCCCGCGGAGGGTTCGTCGAGGACGTAGACGACGCCGAACAGCCCCGAGCGCAGCTGGGTGGCGATCCGCAGGCGCTGCGCCTCGCCGGGCGACAGGGTCGTCGAGCGGCGCCCGAGGCTGAGATATCCCAGGCCCAGGTCGAGCAGTACGTCGATCCGCGCGACCAGATCGCCGCAGATCCGGACCGCGACCTCGGTCGTCTCCCCGGATCGGGCGGTCGACGTGGTGGCGTCGGCCTCGGACCGCCCCGCGACGGGCCGCAGCAGCGCCACGACCTCGGTGAGCGGCATCGCGTTGATCTCGGCGATGGAACGTCCGGCGAAGGTCACGGCGAGCGCCTCGGGCCGCAGTCCGCTGCCGTGACACTCGGGGCAGGGCACACTCCTGACGAACCGGAGCGCCCGTTCGCGCATCTTCTCGCTCTTGGAGTCGGCGAGGACGTGCATGACGTGCTTGCGGGCGCTCCAGAACTTGCCCTGGTAGCCGTAGTCGATGCGGTCCTCCTCCGGCTCGACGTACACGGAGGGCTGCTCGTCCGTGTAGAGCAGCCAGTCCCGGTCCTTCTTCCTGAGCCTGCGCCACGGTCGGTCGATGTCGATCCCCAGGCCGCTCACGACACTGCGCAGGTTGGCGCCCTGCCAGGCGCCCGGCCAGGCGGCGATCGCCCCCTCGCGGATGCTCAGCGAGGGGTCCGGGACGAGCAGGTCCTCGGCGACGTCGTGCACGACGCCCAGCCCGTGGCACTTCGGGCAGGCGCCGGCCGCGGTGTTGGGTGAGAACGACTCGGCTTCCAGCCGTGCGGCCCCGGGCGGATAGGTGCCGGCGCGGGAGTACAGAATGCGCAGCAGATTGGACAGCGTGGTGATGGTGCCGACCGTCGAGCGCGAGCTGGGCGACCCGCGTCGCTGCTGCAGGGCGACGGCCGGTGGCAGTCCGGTGATTTCCTGCACGTGCGGTGCGCCGACCTGTTGCAACAGCCTTCGGGCGTACGGTGCTACGGACTCGAAGTAGCGCCGCTGGGCCTCCGCGTAGAGCGTGCCGAACGCGAGCGAGGACTTGCCCGAACCGGAGACGCCGGTGAAGGCGACCATCGCGTCCCGCGGAACGTCGACATCGATGTTCCGCAGGTTGTTCTCACCGGCGCCCCGGACATGCACGAAGGGGTCGGTCGCGTCCTCGTTCACCGTTCCTGATTACCTGATCGCGCCGGGAACCGCGCGACGGGCGCCGTCACCGGGCCCCGCTCACACGAGCGCTATTCGAGAGTGCTTCACCGTTGAGCCGTATGTGGGCGTGAAGGGAACTGTGTCCCCGGGCCTCACCCTTTGCCCATGAGGAGGATCGTCCGGCTGAAGCCTTATGGAGCCCCACCGCGGGGCGACCGCCCTTCGCGCCCACTCTCGATCCGCCCCGGCTGAGGATCCCCCGAACCAGTCGGGGCCTTCGCCTGCCCCCTGCCGGCGCGCTTCGGCGAACGCGGTGGTTCGCCTCCCGGTGGCACACTCGCCCGGCGGCTCAGCCCCAGGTCGCGGGGTCCTCGCCGCCGGCGACGTCAGGAGCGGCTCGGTCAAACGGATGGCCTCGGCGGTCGGTGAGGGTGCATGGCGATCCGCCTCGTGCACGAGCACCGGGAAAACGCAGGGCGCGCCGTTGACCGACGCGCCGTGGGCGCGGATCGAGCCGCTACTCCCGGGCCGGACATCGAAGCGGGGTGGCCGGTGGCGCGGCGTGCGGTGCCGACCGGGGTGGCGCGGAGCGGGTGTTCGCGGTGGCGCACGCAACCGTGGCTCCGTGGTGGAGCAGGCCCCGCACGGGCAGGACGAGGAGATCCGACCGTACCGCCTGCACCTGCTGGTGGGGGCCAGCGTGTCACGCGGCGTCGGCGTTACCTCGGGGGCATCCTGTGGCCACGTGCGATCGCGGGGGCAGCCGACGAGAAGGAGTCATGCGGGTGTCGTCTCAGGACGTTACGGTCGTGGCTCTCCTGGCGGATCCGGATGCGCCGACGGAGATCGCGCAGCGCATGGCCCAGATGCTTCCTGATCGGCTCGCCGACAGGTCAGGCCAGGGACGACGGTTCGACGTCGAGGTGGTCAGTGAGCCCTTCACCGCAGGGGCCGAGGACCCGCCCACCTTGATGCACCGGATCATGGACCGCGGAAGTGAGGGGAACTGGGACATCGTCGTGGCCCTCACCGACCTTCCGCTGCACTCACATGGGCGCAAGCTCGTGGTGGATCTGAGTCACGAACACGGCTTGGCGCTGCTGTCTCTTCCCACGCTGGGGGGCTTCCGGCTGCAGACCAGGGCCCGGCAGGCCGTGGAAGAAGCCGTGCTCAGCTTGGCGGGCCCGCGGGCCACTGGGGCTGAGGGTCCTCCGGGAAGTCAGCCGCTGCGGGGGCCCTTCATCGGTCGTCTCGCGCCCATCCATCCGGGCCAGATCGGTGAGGAGGAGATCGTCGATCTGCGGTACGTCATCAGTGGGCCGCGCGGTTACCTGAGGGTGCTCCTCGGTATGGTCCGCGCCAACCGGCCGTGGCGCTTGGTGCCGGGCTTGTCGAAAGCCCTGGCGGCCGCACTCGCCACGGGAGCCGTCGCCACTGTGAACTCCACCATCTGGAACCTGGCCACCTCCCTGAGCACGCCACGCCTGGTGATCGCCACGGTCGGGTCTGTCGCTCTCATGCTCGGCTGGCTGATCGTGGACGCGAACCTGTGGCATCGAACGGATGAGGTTTCGCCGGAGGCGAGGCAGAGGGCGGCTCTCTACAACACCTCGACGGTCGTGACCGTGGGTATCGGGGTGATCGTCTGCTACGTGGGTTTGATGGTCATCAACCTGGTGTGCGCGCTGTTCATCCTCAACGACCACGTGTTCGCTTCCACGACACGAACGCCGCTGCACGTCTCGGAGTACTGGACGTTGGCCTGGTTCGTCGCTTCGGTCGCCACGGTGGGCGGCGCGCTGGGATCGGGTCTGGAGAGCGACGAGGCGATCCGGGCAGCCGCCTACTCCAAGCGCGAACAGGAGCGTCGCAGCGTGCTGCAGGAGGACCACGGTGACTAGCGGGTGACCTCAGTCGGGGATGTGCCGTCGGTTGGTGGTCGTCCGGGTCCGGAGATTCCGCTGATCGGTCGGTGCGTGGTTGTTTCGCCTCGGGGGCCGACGGGGACCCGGACGCAACGCCGCCGGAGCGCCGAAGCTCCGCCTGGCGGGCCGGCGGCAAAACCACCGTTCCACCTGATCCAGGTGAACGGCCCGCAGAGGCGCGCCGGAGCCGCGGACCCCGTCGCAGCCCTATCGAGAGTCAGGGCCGTTGCGCCCTCTCCATCACCGCCATGCCGCGACAGCGAGGAAAGTCACCATGAAAGCAGCGGTATACGAAGGACCGCGAACGGTCACAGTGAAGGACGTACCGGACGCGAAGATAGAACACCCCTGCGACATCATCGTCAAGATCACCACCACCAACATCTGCGGTTCGGACCTGCACATGTACGAGGGCCGCACCTCGTTCGAGTCCGGCCGCACCCTGGGACACGAGAACATGGGCCAGGTCGTGGAGGTCGGCTCGGCCGTCCGCAAGGTCCAGGTCGGCGAGTACGTGGTCCTGCCCTTCAACATCGCCTGCGGCTTCTGCAAGCAGTGCGAGCGGGGCCTGACCAACTACTGCCTGACCATGCAGCCGGAACCGGCCCTCGCGGGAGCCGCCTACGGATTCGCCGACATGGGCCCCTACCAGGGCGGCCAGGCGGAGCTGCTGCGCGTGCCCTACGGCGACTTCAACGCGCTGCGTCTGGGCGAGGACGCCACCGAGCGGCAGACCGACTACGTGATGCTCGCCGACATCTTCCCCACCGGCTATCACGCCACCGAGATGGCCCACGTCAAACCGGGCGACCAGACCATCGTCTTCGGGGCCGGTCCGGTCGGGCTGATGGCGACCTATTCCGCCCTCCTCAAGGGCGCCGGCCGCGTCTGGACGGCCGACCACCACCCCGACCGGCTGCGCAAAGCGGAGGAGATCGGGGCCATCCCGATCAACACCGCCGAGCAGAACCCGGCGGAGGTCGTCAAGGAGGCCACCCTCGGTCTGGGCGCCGACAACGGCTGCGAATGCGTCGGCTACCAGGCACACGACCCCCAGGGACACGAGGACGCCAGCCTCACGCTCAACGGCCTGATCGACTCGGTCAGGTTCACGGGCGACATCGGCGTGGTGGGCGTGTTCCTGCCCCAGGACCCCGGCGGCGCGGAAGCCCAGGGCGAGCTGGAGGCCCAGGGCAAGGTCCCGATCGACTTCGGCATGATGTGGTTCAAGGGCCAGCACATGGGGACCGGGCAGGCGCCGGTGAAGAGGTACAACCGGGCGCTGCGGGACCTGATCGCAGGCGGGAAGGCGAAGCCGAGCTTCGTCGTCTCCCACGAGCTCAGCCTGGACGAGGCCCCCACCGCCTACGAGCACTTCGACGCCCGTGACGAGGGCTGGACCAAGGTGGTCCTGCATCCCGACGGACACGGGAACGGCCACAAGCGGTAAGAGACTCGGGGCCGCCGTGCCCCCTGTTTCCCCTGGACCGCTCCGGGGGACGGGTGGCGATCTGCCCGTCCGCCGGACGGGGCTGGGGGCAATCGCCGCGCTCCGGCCGGACCTGAACCAACAACGATTGCCCGCGCTCCGGCCCGGAGGACGGACGGCGGACGCGCAGCAGTGTCCCGAGGCGCAGCACCCCGTCCAGCGGTTGCGGCCGCCAGTGGCGGGCCGTGTGGGAGGCTTCCTTGCCCGAGGGCTGCCGCACCTCGACCAGGCCGACGCGACCCGGCAGGGCATTCCGGCCAGGCGGACACCCGTGACGTGGCTGCGGGCCTTCGGGGAGGTCGTGCGATCTGGGCTCAAGATCGAGGAGACGCGGCTGGAGCCCCTGCTCGCGCTGCGTGCGGCCGCTGGGGTGGCGATCGTCGTCGGGCCGACGCTGTGGCTGGTCTCCCCTGCGTATGCGGCGTCCGCCGCCCTCGGCGCCTACTCCGCGGGTGGGGCCACCTTCCAGCGCAGCTGGCGTCCGCGCAAGGTGATCGCGCTCGGCGCGGGCGCGGGTCTGGCGCTCAGCACCTTCGTGGGCTACCTGGCGGCGGGGCGACTCGTGACGTTCCTGCCGCTGCTGGCCGTATGGGCCTTTGCCGCGGGAATGGCGTGGGCCGTCGGATCGACCGCTGGGATCGTCGCGGCGACGACCGTGGGCAGCATGCTGGTGACCATCACCCTGCCCACGAGCGTCGGGCGCGCCCTGGAGCACGCCGGGGTCATCGCGCTCGGGGGCGTGACACAGGCCGTGCTGATCTTGCTGTTCCCGATCCGGCGCTGGGGGGCGCATCGTGACGCGCTCGCCGACGCCCTGGCCGCCGTGGCGGACTACGCCCGCCGGTTGCGGCACGACCCGACCGCCCCGTTCGACCCGGAGCCGTTGATGACGGCCCGGGACGCGGCTGCCGTGACGCCGTCACAGGCCCGCACCCGTCCCCCCGTCCTGCACGGCCCCCGGGGACTCGCCGAGCGCATTCGACCGGTGGTCGCGGCACTCGCCGACCCGGACGTGGGCGCCCCGGCGGAGGGGCCCGGGCGGGACCGCGCGCGGGAGTTGCTCGACGCGGCCGCCGACGTCCTGGACGCGGCCGCCCGTTCGATCCGCCGCGGCACTCCCGTCGAGGTGCGGCCCGGGACCATGGACGTCGTGCGCATCGACGAGGAGCACGAGGTGCTGGAGGGCCCCGCGCGGCAGGCCGCCGAGCGGCTCGTGGAACTGCTCGGCGAGGCATTGGAGATCGCCTGCTGCGGCGCGCGCGGGAGGACGCCCACGCCGCCCGGCCCCGCGGGCGCCCAGTTCCTGGTGCGCCCGACAATGTTCCGGCTGCTCCCGGTTGTCGTCGGGGCGGTCCGCCGGGAGCTCCGCCTGGACTCGCCCGTGTTCCGGCACGCCGTCCGCCTGGCGGCGGTGGCCACGCTCGGCTATCTGATCGCCGCCCGCCTACCCCTGGGCCACGGCTACTGGGCGCCCATCGCCTCGGTGATGGTGATGCGGCCGGACTTCCACCGGACGTACGCGCGTGCGGTGGCCCGTCTCGCCGGGACCCTGGCGGGGGTCGCGCTCGCCACCGGCATGGTGCGGGCCCTGGGCCCGGACGCCCATGTGTCCGGCGCGCTGGCGGTGGTCTCGGCGGGCCTGTCGTACACGCTGAACCGTACCGGCTACGCCTACTCCCAGTGCTTCACCGCCGCGTACGTCGTCTTCCTGCTCGGCATGGGCGGCCAGGCATGGGAGCAGACAGTCCCGGAGCGGGTGGTGCTCACCCTGCTCGGCGGGGTCCTGGCGATGCTGGCGTACGTGGTGTTCCCCGCGTGGGAGACACCCCGGCTGCCGAGCCGGCTTGCGGACTGGCTCGCCGCCAACGGCCGCTACGCGGCCGCGGTGCTCCGCAACTACGCCGAACCGAGCCGCGAGCATCACGCCGACATGCGCAGGGCACTGCTGGAGAGCAGGGAGGCACGTGCCGCCTGGCAGGAGGCATACGACCGGGCAAGGCAGGAACCTGTCCGCCCCAGGGGTCTGACGTCGCGCGAGGCGCGGGAGGCGCAGGAGGCGCTCAAGGGGTTCGGCCGGGCAGCGATGCTCATGGAGAGCCACGTCCCGCGGGCCGACAGCCGTGTCGTCCCCGAGGCGGAGCGATTCGCCGAGGCCCTGGAGACGGACACCGCGAAGGCAGCAGTCGCCGTGCGCGAGCACAGGAATCCGGACTGGGGACGCGTGGAGGAGGCGCTCCACGCGTGGGAGGAGGCCGCCGGCAATGGGAGCCCGGTCGTGCGGCGCGAGGCGGAACTGCAAAAACGGGCCTTGGAAGACCTCGCGACAGCCGTGAGCCGCACACCCCTGGAACGGGACGTCGGCTCTGCTCGCGAGGAGCAGCGGGTGCGGGCGACCCTGGCTGCGGAAGGTAACGGATCAGGGCCCGCGCACCGAGGTGGGTGACGGCGCCGGCGCCAGAGAGCACCGCGCCCCCTGGACGGCCACGTACCGCAGCTCCGGGTCCAGAATGGCCGGCCCAACCGGGGACTGGGACACCAGACGCATCGCCAGGGCGGCATCTCGCTCGATCCGCTCCACAGCGGCCTGGTCCGCAACGAGGCCCAGGGCGTAGACGTCACCGAGGTCGTCCACCAGCCGCATGTTGCGGAACTCCACCAAGCGGGTGCTGCCGTCCTTGTGCCGGATCGGGAACGCCCCTGCCCAGTCGGTGCCGGATTCCATGACCTCGGCGAACAGCTTGATCACCGCGTCCCGGTGCTCCTCGTGGACCGTCAGCCGAGCCGCGTGCCGACCCAGCGCCTCCGCCGCGGTGTAGCCGAACAGTTCCTCGGCCTTCGGGCTCCAGAAGACCACATGGCCCTGCGCATTCAGCACCACCGCAGCGACACTGAGCAGATCGAGCAGGCCACTGGGCGGCGCGGCAGGACCTGCCACCGACCGGCCGCGGCCTGCTCGGGAGGAGTCCGTCGTACCCATGCCTCATTTTCCTTCCCGCTCGGCGCCCCGGCTCTTGCCGTACCGGTGGGTGTTCTCTTCATCCATGGTCGGCCCGGACCCAGGCAGTACACGCCTGGACCGACTGCTGACACACAGGCCGGCGATGCCGGCGGCCGTACCCGCGCCCGCACGGGGGCTGCGCCGACAGTCGCTTTCTTCGCCCGGGCGGCACACCGGGTCGGCGCGGCAGCCGCGGTGCCGGCCCGTGCTGTACAGCACGTCGGTGCAGCCCGCGCCGTAGGGAAACCGCCTTCAACGGTCGGCCGACCGCCGGTCCTGGTGCCGAATGACGTCGCCCTGTGGGCTCGAACCAGACCTCAGAGGCTGTGCGTGACCGCGCCCTCCGGCAGGGCCCATGCGCTCGTGGCCATCCCTGAGTGGACCAGTCCGTCCCGGTCGCTTCGTGATCGGCCACCCAGAAACGATAGAAAGGGGATATGAGTGGAGTTTCGGGTGAATCCGGGCGGGATACGCCTGATGTGTCCGGGAGGACCCATCGGCCCGGCCGGCCCCGTCAGGCGGAGAAGGGGAGGCGGTCGGGCTCGCTGCTGAGCGTGCACGGCCTCGCGGGCCAGGTGTTCCTGCTCCAGCTGGCCGTTGTGGTGCTGCTCGTCGCCGCCGCCCTGGTGGCGCTCGTGGTGCAGGCTCAACACGACGTGATGGCGGACGCCCGCCACCGAACGCTCGTCGCGGCGCAGACGTTCGCGCACTCCCCGGGGATCGTGGCGGCACTGAACAGCGCGAACCCGACCGCCGTGCTGCAGCCGCACGCCGAGGCGGCCCGGAAGGCCGCAGGCGTCGACGCCATCATCGTGTACGGGCTGAACGGGATCACCCTCACCCACAGCGACCCGCATCAGGTCGGGAAACACGTCATCGGGCCTTACGCGAAGGCGGCGACGGGCAAGCCCTTCACGAGTACCTTCCAGGGGTCCCTGGGGCTCTCCGTGATCTCGGCGGTTCCCGTCAGGGGTCCCGACGGCTCGGTCATCGCCATCGTCTCCGTGCCCGTCACGGTCGAGAGGGTGCAGCACAGGGTGAACCGGCAGCTCCCGGTCCTCCTCGGCAGCGCCGCCACGGCCCTGGTGGTCGCCGCGTGCGGGTCGGGCCTGGTGAGCCGGCGGCTGCGGCGGCAGACCCACAACCTGGGGCCGACCGAGATGACCCGGATGTACGAGCACCACGACGCGGTGCTGCATGCGGTGCGGGAAGGAGTGCTGATCGTCGGCGGTGACGGCCGGCTGCTGCTGGCCAACGACGAGGCACGACGGCTTCTGGACCTGCCGGCGGACGCGGAGCAGCGGCACATCACCGATCTGGGGTTGGACGAGGACCTCGCCGGGCTGCTGGCCTCCGACCGCCCCACCACCGACGAGGTGTACCTGGCGGCCGACCGGCTGCTCGCGGTCAGCAAGCGGCTCACCGCACCGCACGGACCGGTCGGCAGCGTGGTCACGCTCCGGGACACCACCGAGCTGCGGACCCTCTCCGGCCGGGCGGAGGTGGCGCGCGGACGGTTGAACCTGCTCTACGACGCCGGGCTGCGGATCGGCACCACGCTCGATGTGAAGCGCACAGCCGAGGAACTGGCAGAGGTGGCGGTGCCCCGGTTCGCCGACATCGTCACCGTCGACCTGCCGGACCCGGTCCTGCTCGGCGAGGAGACCTCCGGTGCGACCGCCGGGATCACCGAGTTGCGCCGCAGCGCCGTCGCCGGTCTCGACGCGGACCATCGCCTCCATCCCGTCCGGGAGCTCATCCGGTTCGTCCCGGACCACCCCGTCTCCACGGCGATGGCCGAGGGCCGACCGGTCCTGGTCGGGGATCTGAGCGCCTCCGACGGCTGGCTGGCCCAGCAACCCGAACGTGCCCGGCAGATCCTCGATCACGGCATCCATTCCATGCTCGTGGTTCCCTTGCGCGCCCGCGGCGTGGTGCTGGGCGTGGTGGACTTCTGGCGCGCACAGGGCTCCCCGCCGTTCGAGGACGAGGACGTGTCGTTCGCCGAGGAGCTGGCCGCCCGGGCAGCGGTGTGCATCGACAACGCCCGCCGCTACACCCGCGAACACGCCATGGCCGTCACCCTGCAGCACAGCCTGCTCCCACGCGCGCTGCCCGAGCAGTCCGCCCTCGACGTGGCCTACCGCTACCTGCCGGCCCAGGCCGGAGTGGGCGGGGACTGGTTCGACGTCATCCCGCTGTCCGGCACCCGGGTGGCGCTGGTCGTGGGCGATGTCGTCGGCCACGGTCTGCACGCCGCCGCGACCATGGGCCGGCTGCGCACCGCCGTGCACAACTTCGCCAGCCTGGACATGCCCGTGGAGGAGCTGCTGGGCCGGCTGGACGAGCTGGTGGCGCAGATCGATGCCGAGGAGGTCACCGCAGCGGAGCACGGGCAGGGGGTGATCACCGGAGCGACCTGCCAGTACGCCGTCTACGACCCCACCTCCGCGCGGCTGACCGTCGCCACCGCCGGCCACCCGGGACCGGCACTGGTCCGGCCCGACGGGACCGTCGACTTCCCGCAACTGCCCGTCTCCCCGCCACTGGGACTCGGAGCCGGCCTGCCTGTCGAGACCGCCGAGCTCACCGTGCCCGAGGGTTCCCGACTGGTGCTCTACACCGACGGACTGATCGAGGACCGCACCCGAGACCTGGACGCCGGTCTGGAGGCCCTGCGCGATGCTCTGACAGGGCCGGGTCGCACGCCGGAGGCCACCTGTGCGGCGGTGATGGAGGCCATGCTGTCCGACCGGCCCAGGGATGACATCGCGCTGCTGGTGGCCCGCACGTGCCGGCTCGGGCCGGAGCAGGTCGCCGAGTGGGACGTGCCCCGTGACCCGGCGGCGGTGGCCCCGGTGCGCAGCGCCTGCGCCCGCCGGCTGGCGGAGTGGGGGCTGGAGCAGGTCGGATTCACCGCCGAACTCATCCTCAGCGAGCTGATCACCAACGCCGTCCGCCACGGAGCCGAACCCATCACCGTGCGGGTGCTGCGCACGGAGCCGATCGGCCGCCCCGATGCGGGCACCCTGATCTTCGAGGTCGCGGACGGCAGCAGCACCTCGCCGCGGCTGCGCCGGGCGAAGGCCACCGACGAAGGAGGCCGCGGACTGTTTCTGGTCGCCCGCTTCGCCGAACGCTGGGGGACCCGCTACACGCCCACCGGCAAGGTCATCTGGGCCGAACAGTCCCTGCACCACGGCGCCACGCCGGAGGGCGAAGATCTCGGCGAGATCCTGCTCGGCCAATGGGACGACACCGCGCTGTGAGGTGCGCCGGTACGTCCCTTCCTTCGGCCGGCGCGCGCCGCGTGCCGGCGTCGGCGCGGCCGGGCCCGGGACGTACGGAGAAGCCGAGTGCCGGGGCAGAGACGGTGATCGCGGGCTTCCGGGACGACAGTCCGCCATCCAGGCTGCCGGGTACTCTGGCCATGATGACCACTTCGTCGGCGCCGTGAAGCCGAGGAAGGGGGAGGCACAGCGGGAGGCCCGCCACTCCTCACGTCCGGGGGCAGCCGTGACTACACCGTGTGCCCGAGCAGCGGCGGTCTTCGGCTGCTTCGCTCTTGTGGCACTGGGCCTGAGCGCTTGCGAGAACACACCGACCGCCGGCCTCGCACAGCCGTCGGCGGCCACGTCCGCCGAGAGCATGGGCGGCATGCGCGCACTGATCGCCGCAGCGAAACGGGAGGGCACGCTCAGAGCGATTGCGCTGCCGAACGACTGGGCCAACTACGGCGGCCTGATCAACGGCTTCGAGAAGAAGTACGGGATCAAGGTCACGGTCGAGGATCCGCTGGGCCACAGCGAGGACGAGATCGACGCCCTGAGGAAGAGGGGGAGCCGGCCGACCGCGCCGGACGTGATCGACGTGGGCGATACGTTCGCGCGCAAAGCAGCGGCGCAGAATCTTCTCGCGCCGTACAAGGTCGCCGCTTACGATTCGATCCCCGGTAGTCAGAAGGACTCGAATGCCCGCTGGTACAACAACTACGGGGGCTACATCTCCATCGGCTGCGACGCCAACCGGGTCAAGGTCTGCCCGGCAACCTTCGCCGATCTTCTGAAGCCCGATCACAAGGGCATGGTCGCGCTCGAAGGCGACCCGCCCCGGTCGGCCACCGCCTTCGCCAGTGTCTACGCGGCCGCCCTGGCGAACAACGGGTCGTTCGACAACGTCCAACCGGGTCTCGACTTCTTCGCCGAGCTCAAGAATCGCGGCAACTTCAACCCTCTCAATTCCAACTCGGCGACGGTCGCGAGCGGCCGGACCCCCATCAGCATCAACTGGGACTACATCAACCTCCATTACACCGACCAACTCCGCGACAAGGGCGTGGACTGGCAGGTCTCGATCCCCTTCGACGGCAGCTTCGCCCAGTACTTCGCGCTGGCGATCAACAAGAACGCCCCGCACCCGGCGGCTGCGCGCCTGTGGCAGGAGTACCTCTTCAGCCCAGAGGGCCAGAACCTCCGGCTGCGCGCCTATGCCCGCCCGGTACTCATGGACGCCATGAGGCAGGACGGCACCCTCGACAAGGCCGCCGCTGCACGACTGCCGACGGTCGAGGGAACGCCGCAGTTCCCGACGGACGCGCAACTGGAGAAGGTGAAGGAGACGGTCACCCAGGGCTGGGCGAAGGCCGCCTCCGGCTAAGCAGGGACGCTCCCGGCGCCCACCCAGCAGTTGTGCGGCGAAGGGGCACCGACACGAAGCGGGCCCGTCATCGCCACCCGGATCGAGCAGGGCAGGGTGACGGACCCACGCACTGGTCTGCGCAGCCGCCGGAAGGCCGGCAAGCGGGGACGCGGCCACGGCGCACGCTGACCTCTTGCTGACCCAGGGCGAGCCGACAGGGCGACGGTGAGTGAGGCGTGTGCGGGAATGTGGTCCGCCGTGTGCACGGCCGAGGCCGCCCGGGCTGTGGTTGCCTGGACGGCCTCGTGTGGGCGAGAGGGGCTCAGCCGTCGGCCCCGGCAGGGGTCGTGGTGGTGGTGAGGCCCTCCTTCTTGTTGGCGTTGATGGCGAACTCGTTGGTGAATGTCTTGCTGAGGTCCACCGACGAGGTCACGGTCCCGACCATCTTCTCGGTGGCCAGGGCGGTCTTCGGGCCGTCGGCCGGCATGATTCCGTCGGGCAGGAACTGGCCCTTGTCCTCGTTCAGGGCCGTGATGTAGTCGGCCTTGGTGACCAGCTGGTTCTGCACGAATGACGCCGGCAGCTTGTTCGCGATATCGGCGGCGCTGTGGTCGTGGATCCAGTGCATGGTGGCCACGAGCGCGTCGACGACCTTCTGCACCGCGTCCTTGTGCGAGTTCACCCAGTCGGTACGGGCGAGGACGCTCGCGGCAGGGAACTCACCCCCCAGCGCCGCCTTGGCGCCGTCGGTGGTGGCCAGATCGATCGCGGAGGTGCCGACGCCCTTCTTCTGGATCGCGGCGACCGTCGGTTGGGTCGTCATGACGCAGTCGGCCTTGCCGTTCTGCAGCGCGGCGACGGCGGTGGAGCCGGCACCGACCGCGAGCCGGTGGAACTGGTTGGTCTTGACGCCCTTCTTCGCCGCCATGAACTGGGTGAGGGTGTCGGTGCCCGAGCCCAGGTCGGTGACTCCGAGCGTCTTGCCCTTGAAATCGGCGGCCGACTTCACGCCGCTCTTCTCGGTGCACATCTCCCGCTCGCCCGGCGCACCGGACAGCTGAACGACGTCCTCGACCGCCTTGCCCTTTGCCTGGAATTCGATGGTGTGGTTGTACCAGGCGCCGGCCATGTCGACCTGTCCCGATGCCATGGCCTCCTCGGCGCCGACACCGCCGTTCTGCTCGGTGCTCAGCTCGACCTCGACGCCGTACTTCTTGTAGAAGCCGAGGTTCTGGGCGAGCTGATAGGGCAGATAGATCTGCTTGTCGATGCCGCCGACCATGAGGCGGACGGTCGGGGTGCCGCCGGAGCCGGACGATCCGGAACTGCCGGAGTTGCTGGAACACGCGGTGGCAGCACCGAGGGCGAGGACGGTGACGATGGACGCGGTGAGGGTTCTCTTGAGCATGGCGAGGCATACACCTTTCGGGACTGCGGGAACCGCTGTACGGGGGCGCGGGGAAGAAGAGGTGGGGATACGGGCCGGAGGGACGCCGGCGTCAGAGGACGTTCGTCTCGGAGGGAGACGGCGGGCGCCAGGAGAGCAGCCGGCGTTCGAGCTTGCCGATCAGCCACTCCGCGCCGAGCACGATCACCGCGATGACCAGCATCGTGGCGAACACGCCGTTGGGGTCGAAGTTGTTCTGAGCGGTCTTGATGACCAGGCCCAGGCCGCTCTGCGCGCCGAGCACCTCGCCGACGAGCGCGCCGACGATGGCGAAGCCGAAGGCGCTGTGCAGGCTGGCGATGATCCAGGTCAGTGCGGAGGGCACGATGACGTGCCGGGTGATCTGCATCCGGGAGGCGCCCAGCACCCTGACGTTGGCGAGGACGTTGCGGTCGACCTCGCGGACGCCTTGGAAGGCGTTGAAGAAGACGATGAAGAACACCAGCACCGCGGCGAGCAGGATCTTCGGAGTCACGCCGATTCCGAAGGCGACGATGAAGATCGAGCCGAGGACGATACGCGGGATGGCGTTGACCATCTTGATGTAGGGGCCGAGCACGTCGGAGAGGTAACGGCTCTGCCCGAGCACAACGCCGAAGACGACCCCGGTGAGGGAGCCCACGGCGAAGCCGATGAGCGCTTCCTCGATGGTGGTCCAGATGTTCTGGTAGAAGGAGCCGAACTGGGTGCCGTGTTGGAAGAGGTCGATCAGCCGCGTCCAGATGCCCGACGGTTGCCCGAAGAAGAACGGGTCGACGACGCCCCAGGTGGTGAACGCCTGCCAACCGCCGATCACAAGGACCGCAAGACCGATACGGCCGGCCCACACCAGGGCCCCGCGCCGCTGGCGGGCACGCTGCGCGACGGTCGCGGCTGCGCCTTTCCCGCCGTCGGTGACGGAGGCGGCGGAAACGGTGGAGGTCGTACTCATTCCTTGCCTCCGGCGGTGAGTGCGTAGGCGCGCTCCACCTCTTCGCGCAGCGTGTCCCAGATCTTGTGCTGGAGTTCTATGAAGCGGGGCTGGAAGCGGATCTCCTGGACGGAGCCGCGCGGGCGGGGGAGGTCGATGTCGAAGACCGCCTTGACCGAGCCGGGGCTGGAGGTCATCACGACCACCCGGTCGGCGAGTGCGACGGCCTCGTCCAGGTCGTGGGTGATGAAGATGACGGACGGTCGGATCTGCTCCCACAGGCTCAGCAACTCGGTCGACATGATCGCCTTGGTCTGCACGTCCAGGGCACCGAACGGCTCGTCCATGATCAGGATCTTCGGCTCGTTGATCAGCGCCGCGGCCATCGCCACGCGCTTGCGCATACCGCCGGACAGCTGGTGGGGGTAGCGGTCCTCGAACCCGGCGAGCCCGACCCGGCGCAGCCAGTCGCGCGCCGAAGCCTGCGCCTGCTGCTTGGGCACCCCGCGGAAGACGGGACCCATCAGCACGTTGCCGAGGACGGTCTTCCAGGGCAGCAGCGCGTCGGTCTGGAACATGAAGCTGACGCCGTCGGTGATGCCGTCCACCTCGTATCCGCCCACCTTGACCGATCCCTCGCTGGGCCGGTCGAGCCCGGACACCATGCTCAGTGTCGTGGACTTGCCGCAGCCGGTGGGACCCACCACGGCGCAGAACTGGCCCGGCTCCACGGTGAACGAAACGCCTTGCAGCGCCGTGAACACCTCACCGGCAGGGGTCAGGAATCGCTTGGTGAGCCCGGATATCTCGATGCGCGCGTTCACGTGGCCCGCCGCATCGGTCCCTGGGCTCGTCGCGACATCGTTTCGCGAAGCCATGTGGGGCCGCTTCCTTCCTTCGTACGGAGTTCCTCGGGGGTTCCTCGGGGGTTCGTCGGGGGTTCGTCGGGAGATTCATCGAGGTCCCTCGCAGGCCGAGGAAGGCAGACGCTAGAGGCAGCCGCGTATGACGTCGCTGTTTCCGAGCTATCCCGCAATAGTTGCGTAAACCGAGCTTCTGCTCGTTCTGCTCGTCGGACGAGGGGTGGGCAGCGCTCTGGCCATCAGGCACAATCGCGCCACCCGGGCACGTGCATCGGCCGGCCCGGCACGACGCACGACCGGAACGAAGAGGCACCCGTGATACCCATCCGTATCCGAACAGGCCGCGGCGGGAAGCGGAGACTGTCCACGCGGATCCTCGCCAACCAGCTCGTCATCCTCGCGCTCACCGGCGTGATCGGCTTCGTCCTGTTCGCCTTCGCGCAACGGGCCGAACTCGACCGCTCCTACGAACAGCGGGCCCTGGCCATCGCACAGACCACGGCTGCGGACCCTCAGATCCAGCAAGCCATGGAACGCGGGGGCGGCGGCGACGTGGTACAGACGGTCGCAGAACGGATCCGCCGGGCCTCCGGGGCGTCGTACGTCGTCGTGATCGACCTGCACGGCCTACGGCACTCACACCCCATCCCCGCTCTGATCGGCGAGCCCGTGGACGAGCCGATCGTGGTGCGGGACGGCCGCCCACACGTCGGCGCCGACCAGGGCGCAACCGGGCGGTCCGCCAACGGCAAGGCGCCCCTGCACGGGCCCTCCGGCGCACTGGTCGGCGAGGTGTCGGTGGGCATACCGGAACACGACGTACTCGGCGAGCTGTGGCGCGAGCTGCCGACCTTCGGGCTGTACGCCACGATCGCCACCGCTCTCGGCGCGACCGCGGCCTATCTGCTGGCCCGACGTCTGAAGCGGACCACGTTCGGCCTGGAGCTGGAGGAGATCGCCGGCCTGCTGCAGGACCGCGAGGCGATGCTCCACGGCATTCGGGAGGGCGTGGTCGCCTTCGACCCCGACGGGAGGATAACCGTCGTGAACGACGAGGCCCGGCGGTTGCTCGGCCTCGGCACCGCGCTCGGCAGCCGCCTGGAGGAGGTGCTGCCCGACGGCCGGCTGCGCCGCGCGCTGGACGGCACCCTGCCGGGCACCGACGTCAGCGTACTGACCGACGACCACTGTCTCGCCGTCAACCGCATGCCGGTCACCCTGCACGGCCACGAACTGGGAGCCGTCGTCACCGTGCGCGACCGCACTGAGCTGATCGGCCTGCTGCGCGAACTGGACTCCGTGCGCGGGCTGACCGACGCTCTGCGGGCCCAGCAGCACGAGTTCACCAATCGGATGCACACCCTGGCCGGGCTGCTGGACATCGGCGAACAACAATCCGCGTACGAATACGCCATCGAGACGGCTCGCTCCGGGCAGGCACTGACCGAGGACGTGCGCCGGCACATCGGCAACCCGCTGATGGTCGGGCTCATCGTGGCGAAGACAACGGTCGCCGCCGAACGCGGGGTGCGGATCGTCCTGACCGACGACTCCGCACTCGGAGCGGATCCCCCGCACCTGCGGCGTCTGCTGACCATCGTCGGCAACCTGCTCGACAACGCCATCGACGCGACGGCCGACGCACCACCCGCCGACGGCGGACGCCGCATCGGGCTGACGCTGGCCGAGGGTGACGAGCTGATCGTCGTACGTGTGGCGGACAACGGTCCAGGCATCGCCGCGGAGACCTCCCAGACGATCTTCGAGGACGGCTGGTCCACCCGCCCGGAGCGAGGCACTGCACGCCGCGGCCTGGGGCTGGCCCTGGTGCACCGGCTGGTGCAGCGACACGGCGGCACCATCACGGTCAGCGAGGGCCCGGGCGCCGTCTTCACGGTCGAACTGCCGCTGCCGGACACGGCACCGGTGCCGCAGGGAGCCCTCTTCACGACGGCGCTGCCGATGGGAGGTGAGGGCTGGTGATCCGGATCCTGGTGGTGGACGACGACTTCCGGGTCGGCCAGATCCACAGCGAGTACGTGCACCGGGTCGAGGGCTTCGAGGTGGTCGGCGAGGCAGCAACCGTAGCGGAGGCACTGACGGCGGTCCGCGCCCTGCACCCGGACCTGATACTGCTCGACGTCTTCCTGCCCGACGGCAGCGGACTCGACATCCTGCGGCAGCTCAGCCAGGACCAGGGCGACGCCCGCCCCGACGCCCTCATGGTCACCGCCGACCACGACATATCGTCCGTCCGTGCCGCGATGAAACTCGGTGCCATCGGCTATCTGGTGAAGCCGTTCGGCTCAGCCGACCTCGCCGAACGGCTCATCGCCTACCGCCAGCTTCGCGACCGCGTGGACGCGCTCAGCCGGACGAGCACGGCCGATCAGGCCGACGTCGACGCCCTGTTCAGCGCCGCCCGCCCACCCGCCGTTCCCCGGGTCCCGGCCAAGGGCCACTCCGCCCCCACGCTCACCGCCATCCACCACGCCCTGCGCAACGCCCGCACCGCCCTGTCGGCCGCCGAGGCCGCCGAGGCGACCGGCGTCTCCCGCGCCACGGCCCAGCGGTACCTGTCCTACCTCGTCAAGGAGGGTACGGTCCGCCTGGAACTCCGCTACGGCACCAACGGCCGCCCCGAGCACCGGTACCGACCCATCGCGCGCTGAACCACTGCAGAGGCACTCCACGGCGGTCCTGCCCGCGGCCGGAATCCTTCCGGTCCGTCCGTTCGGCTGCCGCGGACACGCCGGGCTGCCGCAACCCGGCGGACGCTCTCGCCTGCGAGCCGCGGTACGCCCAGTTGTCATGGCTCCTGGTGGTACGCGCCGTGCCGGTCTGTGGGCGGCACACGGCGGGGTTCCGTCGGCTGCGCCCCCCTTCTCGCGCACGTACTCCGGTTTTTGAACGGCCTTTACAGGGTCGTCCGCCATGGCGCCCCTGCCGTAGGCGTGCCGCCGGCGTGGCCGGGCGTGATCCCACCACGGGCCGACAGCGGGCTGCGGTGGCCACGACCTCTGAAGAGGGCTGCGGCACCGGTCCGGCAGAATGCAGTTCTCGACGAACGCCGTGGTATGGCAACAGGTCAAGCCGCCACGAGCAGCGCTCACCGTAATCCGGATCGAGCCTGCCGGCTCCTCACACCACATCGGATCGACGGGTCGGCGCGCTCGTTCCTCCGGTGGACCAAGGAGAACGCCGGCGCTTCCGCCGGCGGCGGCCCTCAACGGCCCATCGCGGCGATCAGACGCATGGCCGGCGGTTCGGGCCGGCACGATCTGCTGGGCGTCGAACCGCGCGATGTCGAACTCGGCCACCCGGCCGCCTCGGCGCGAGCTGAGCGTGGCTCAGGCTCCCCTCCCGGCGGCGACGCGGACCAGCCGGACAGGTCCTCGGGGTCGTGGGATCCTCGGTCACGCTGGATGCGCCTTCGCGGTCGGCCACTACCACGCTATCCCGCGCTGCGCGCCGACAGCCGCCGTGTGATCCGGTCGAACAGCTCCGTCAGCGGCTCGCCGACGTCCCGGCCGAACTCGGTCAGCCCGTAGGTGACCTGGGGCGGCGTCGTCGGCGCGACCTCCCGCCAGACCAGGCCGTCCTGGACCAGCGTCCGCAGGGTCTGGGCAAGCATCTTCTCGCTGATGCCCTGGATGCTCTCGCGCAGCTCGTAGAACCGGAGGTCGTTGCTCCGCAAGGAGATCAACACCCAGATGCCCCACCTGCTGGTCACGTGGTCGACCATATCGCGCGCGGGGCAGTCGGTGTGAAACACCTCATACCGCTCGCCCGCCTCGGCCCGTATGAACTGCGCGCCTCCCGCCATGTGATGAGCTTACTTCAAGGTATGCCCTTACCAAAAGTAAGCCATGCTCCTAGCGTCAGGGCCACACAGGACATCGGACGAGGGGCTGATCATGATCGTGGTGACCGGGGCTACCGGGAACGTGGGCCGGCCGTTGACGCGGGCGCTGGCCGAGGCGGGCGAGCAGGTGACGGCCGTGTCGCGGCACGCGGCGGCGGCGCCGGACGGCGGCCGCCATGTGACGGCCGACCTGGCCGAACCGACCAGCCTTGAGCCCGTGCTGGCCGGGGCGAAGGCGCTGTTCCTGCTGCTGTCCGGCGACATGCACGCCACCGGGGCCGGCCCGGCCGACCTCATCGGCCAAGCCGCGGCCGGCGGGGTCCGCCGGGTCGTCCTGCTCTCCTCGCAGGGCGTGGCCACCAGGCCCTTCGGCCCAACTCGGATCGCGATGCGAGCGGTGGAGGACGTGCTGCGGGAATCCGGCCTGGAGTGGGCCGTCCTGCGGCCGGGCGGCTTCGCCTCCAACGCCCTGTGGTGGGCCGAGTCCGTCCGCGCGCGGCGGGTCGTGGCCGCACCCTTCGGCGACGTCGGGGTGCCGATCATCGACCCGGCGGACATCGCCGAGGTCGCGGCGGCCTGCCTGCTGGACGACCGGCACACCGGCGGCGTGTACGAGCTGACCGGCCCGGAGGTGATCACGCCGCGCCGGCAGGCGGAGGCCATCGCCGCCGCGCTGGGCTCGCCGGTGCGGTTCCACGCCCTCACCCGCGACGAGGCCAAGGCCGCCATGGCCCGGAGCATGCCGATGGAGCTCGCCGAGGACACCCTGGACATCCTCGGTTCCCCGAGCCCGGCCGAGCTGCGCGTCAGCCCGGACGTGCAGCGGGTCCTCGGCCGCGCCCCGCGCCCGTTCGCCGACTGGGCCGCCCGCAATGTCGCCGCGTTCCGCTGAGACTGGTCAGCGCCGCCCGACGTCCCAGAACTGCCGCCGCACCCTCGTGCTGCCTCCCTGGTCCGGGCGCAGGTGGAGGAGGCGGCGGCCACAGCCGTGGGGGCGCTGCCCAAGGCGCGGGCCGAGGGTGCGCTTGCGGCTGGGCGCCGGCCGAATCCGCGACACATCGTGGACTACGCGCGAGACGGACGGCGGGAAGCCGCGTCGGGTGGGCACGACCCGCTCAGCGCGCGCGAACGAGAAGTGATCGCCCTGGTGGCTGCCGGACTCACCAACCGACAGATAGCAGCCCGCTTGTATCTGTCGGTGCGCACAGTGGAGACCCACGTCCGCAACATCCGCAACACACTCGGCCTGCGTTCCCGTGCCCATGTCGCCGCGTGGTCCGTACGACGGGCGCAGGGAGTTGAGCCGAAGTCCTCAGGATGAGAGCGGTCTCCGGCCGATGTCCCGGCGTAACGCCTGGTGAACCGCGCCGTGATGAGTCCCGAGAACGCACGGATCCCGGTCGGGTCCGGGGGCTGTCGTATGCGATTCGGCTTGCGTCGGAAATCGGCACGGGAGCAGAAAGGCCTCCCCTTCTCTCACGTCTGTCATACGGGGTTCTCTGCGTGTTTCATAGAGGTGTGGTCTGCGGTGCGCGACCATACGGGCGCGGCACAGCACATTTTCCAGCTGGTGGGCGCCATGGCGCGCTGATTGTGTGTGTCGACGTGCTCGACACCAGCAAAGTCAACGACGTCAGAGCGGCAGCCGGCAGAAGGAACACCGATGCAGGAAGAAGGACGGGCATGTCCGGCAGTGAAAGCGAGAATCCGGCAATCCCTTCACCGACGCCCACGCCGACTCGGCGGCCCAGGACGAACCGGGACTGGTGGCCGAATCAGCTGGACCTTCAGGTCCTCCACCAGCACTCGCCCCGGTCCAACCCGATGGACGAGGACTTCGACTACGCGGAAGAGTTCGCGACCCTCGACGTCGACGCGCTGAAGCGCGACGTCTTCGAGGTGATGACGACATCCCAGGACTGGTGGCCTGCGGACTACGGTCACTACGGGCCGCTCTTCATCCGGATGAGCTGGCATGCCGCGGGCACGTACCGCATCGCGGACGGCCGCGGCGGTGGCGGCAGCGGCGCACAGCGCTTCGCCCCACTCAACAGCTGGCCGGACAACGCGAGCCTGGACAAGGCGCGCCGTCTGCTTTGGCCGGTCAAACAGAAGTACGGCCGGAAAATCTCCTGGGCCGATCTTCTGGTCTTCGCCGGAAACTGCGCCATGGAATCCATGGGGTTCAAGACGTTCGGGTTCGGTTTCGGGCGGGAGGACATCTGGGAACCCGAGGAGATCTTCTGGGGGCTCGAGGACACATGGCTCGGAGATGAGCGCTACAGCGGCGACAGGGAACTCACCGGTCCTTTCGCCGCCGTGCAGATGGGACTGATCTACGTCAATCCGGAGGGCCCCAACGGAAACCCGGACCCGTTGGCTGCCGCCCAGGACGTTCGGGAGACGTTCGGGCGCATGGCGATGAATGACGAGGAGACGGTCGCACTCATCGTCGGCGGCCACACCTTCGGCAAGTGTCATGGCGCGGTCGACCCCAGTTATGTCGGCCCGGAACCCGAGGCCGCCTCCATCGAGCAGCAGGGCCTCGGCTGGCGGAACACATACGGCAGCGGTACGGGCCCCCACGCGCTCACCAGCGGTCTGGAGGGCGCATGGACCACCGAGCCGACCACGTGGGACAACGGGTACCTGGACAATCTCTACGGGTACGAGTGGGAGCTGACGAGCAGCCCCGCCGGCGCCCACCAGTGGACTCCCTCGGATCCCGCGGCCCGGAACGCCGTACGCGACGCCCATGATCCGTCGAAGCGGCACGCCCCCATGATGCTGACGACGGACCTCGCGCTGAAGGTGGACCCGGTCTACGGGCCGATCACGAAGAAGTTCCACGAGAACCCGGACGAGCTCGCGGTGGCGTTCGCCAAGGCGTGGTACAAACTGCTGCACCGCGACATGGGACCCCTCTCGCGTTACCTCGGCCCGTGGATTCCCGAGCCGCAGCTGTGGCAGGACCCCGTTCCCGACGTCGAGCACGAGCTGGTCGGGGACGAGGACATCGCCGGCCTCAAGGGCAGGATCCTCGCCTCGGGCCTGTCCATCTCCCAGCTAGTCACCACCGCCTGGGCGTCGGCGGCCAGCTTCCGCGGCACCGACAAGCGCGGCGGGGCGAACGGAGCACGAATCCGGCTCGCGCCGCAGAAGGACTGGGAACTCAACGACCTCCCCGAGGTGACGGAGGTACTGCGCACGCTCGAAGAGATCCAGCAGGACTTCAACGCCTCGCAGACCGGCGGAACGCGGGTCTCCCTCGCCGACCTGATCGTCCTCGGCGGGTGCGCGGCCGTCGAGCAGGCCGCGAGGAACGCCGGGTACGACGTCACGGTTCCGTTCGCACCGGGCCGTACGGACGCCTCGCAGGAGCAGACCGACGCGGCGTCGTTCGCCGTGCTGGAGCCCAAGGCGGATGCCTTCCGCAACTACCTCCCGGCGGGCGAGAAGCTGTCGCCGGAGACCCTCATGCTGGACCGCGCCAACCTGCTGACGCTGACCGCTCCCGAGATGACGGTGCTGATCGGCGGCATGCGGGCCCTGAACACCGGCTTCAAGGGATCCCCCCACGGTGTCTTCACCCACCGGCCGGAAAGCCTGACCAACGACTTCTTCGTCAACCTGCTCGACATGGGCACGGAGTGGAAGGCGTCGGCTACGGACGAGAACGTGTTCGAAGGCCGGGATCGCGCCACCGGCGAGGTCAGGTGGACCGCCACCGCCGTCGACCTGATCTTCGGTGCGCACTCCCAGCTCCGAGCCGTCTCGGAGGTCTACGCGTCCCAGGATGCGAGAGACAAATTCGCACGTGACTTCGTGGCAGCGTGGAACAAGGTGATGAATCTCGACCGGTTCGACCTCGCCTGAGCCCGACGTCCCGGCCGGCTCTCATCGGCCGTCCGGGACGTGGCGAAGTGCGATAACACCACCCACAAGGTGTTCAAATGAGGTGCGCAGGTTCAATCAGCGAGCCTTTTGCAAGGGCCGGCCTGCCGTCGGGCGAGTGGTCTCGAGAATCTTCCGTAAATCGGCTTGCCGGGTTTATTGCGCGAACCGTCTGAGATACTCTGTAGAATTATGGTGGATGCTAGCCGAGGCAGAGTCGTTTCCGCCGAGACCGGTCGTCATCGGGCAGCGGCGTCGCCATGATCTGGGAAATACTGGTCCTGGGTTTCGTACTCAGTCTCGACAATTTCCGAGTATCGATCGCGCTCGGCACGGTCCCATTCGGTTTGAAGCGCGCGGTGCAGGTCGCGCTGACCTTCGGGCTGTGGGACGCGCTCATGCCCCTGGTCGGGCTGTTGATCGGTCACCAGATCGGGGAGTCCGTCGGGAACGTCGCCGACGTGGTGGGCGCGGCCGCGCTCGGCGGGTACGGTCTCTACCTCGTCATCTCGTCCCTCCGGAACCCCGAGCCGGACGAGTTGGACCACCCGTGGGCGTTGTTCGGCATCCCGTTGACGCTGAGCCTGGACAACTTGTTCGCCGGGGCGAGCCTGGGGGTTCTCGGGCTCTCGCCGTGGTTCTCGGCCGCCGTCTTCGGCGTCATGACGGCAGTGTTGTCGCTGGTCGGGCTGCAGCTCGGGCGGGCCGCGGCGCGCCTCATCCGGATCCGCTCGGACCTGCTGAGCGGGGTCACCTTGATCATCGCGGCTGCGGCGCTGCCGTTGTGGTTCGGCGACTGACCCGCTCCACCGCGAGGCAGGCAGGGGTGCAGCGGAAGATCGCCGGCCCGAGAGTCAGCATTGGCGGCCTCGACCACCCGGGCGACCGGGTCGTGACCGGGCGACAGGTGGCACACCGGGTCGGTGCGGGCGCGGGACCAGCGGAGGATCGTCGTCCCGCGAGTCGGCGTTGGCGGCCTCGACCGCCCGGGCGACCAGGTCGTGGTCGGGCGACAGGTAGCAGACCGGATCGGTGCGGGCGGCGTCGCCGGTGAGCAGGAACGCCTGGCAGCGGCACCCGCCGAAGTCCACCTCCCGCCGGGGGCAGCTCCGGCAGGGTTCCGGCATCCAGTCGGTCCCGCGGAACGCGGTCATCACGGGGGCCTCGGCCCAGATCCGCTCCAGCGGGTCCTCCCGCACGCTGGCCCGCGGCAACGGCAGGGACTGGGCGGCCGGGCAGGGCAGGACGTCGCCGTTCGGCGTCACGGTCAGCTGCCGGGAGGCCCAGCCGCCCATGCAGGGCTTCGGGTAGCGGCTGTAGTAGTCGGGGATGACGTAGATGATGTCCACGCGGTCCCGCAACCGCTCGTCGGCGGCCCGTACGACGGCCTCGGCCGCCTCGAGCTGGGCCCGGCTCGGCAGCAGCGCGGCACGGTTTCGCCAGGCCCAGCCGTAGTACTGGGTGTTGGCCAGCTCCACCCGGTCCGCGCCCACCTCCTCGGCCAGAGCGAGCACGTCGGCGACGCGGTCGATGTTGTGCCGGTGCAGCACCACGTTCATGGTGAGCGGCCAGCCCAGCTCCTTGACCACGCCCATCGCCTCGATCTTGCGTCGGAAGGACGGGATCCCGGCGATCCGGTCGGACACGGTCGGTTCGTCGGACTGGATGCTGATCTGCACGTGATCCAGGCCGGCGGCCCGCAGCTGTTCGGCCCTCGGACGCGAGAACCCGAGGGCGCTGGTGATGAGGTTGGTGTAGAGGCCCAGGGCATGGGCGTGCGCCACGAGCTCCACCAGGTCGCGCCGCAGCAGCGGTTCCCCGCCGGACAGGTGGCACTGCAGAACTCCCAGGTCCTCGGCCTCGGTCAGCACCCGCAGCCACTCGTCGGTGGTCAGCTCGTCCTGGTAGTCGCCCAGGTTCAGCGGGTTGGAGCAGTACGGGCAGGCCAGCGGGCAGCGGTAGGTGAGCTCGGCGAGCAGCCCGAAGGGGCTATCCATCGGTGAGCTCCACCCAGCGCCGGGCGACGAGCCGGGCCAGGAACTGCCGGACCTCGTCGTCGGGGACGGTCTCATAGCGCGCGCCCAGTTCGGCCACGATCTCGGCCACGGTGTGCCGCCCGTCGCACAGCTCGAGGATGGCCGCGCCGCTGCCGTTCAGAACCACCACCGTCTCGGGGTGCAGCAGGACCTTGCGCTGCCTGGTCCGGCAGAAGGTCAGCCGGACGTGGGCCGCCAACCGGGGCCGGTCCGAGCCGGACACCCCGACGCCGGGCCGGGTCGTGCTGCTGGTCTGGGTCGTTCCGGTATGGGTCGGGTCCATGGTGGTCACTCCGGGTAGGCCTGGTCGATGGCGTCCATCAGGCTCCACAGGACGTCGCACTTGAACGACAGCGCGTCGACGGCGCGCGCCCGGGACTCGGCGGAGAGGCAGTGCGCGGTGACCACCTCGAGGGCGTGCTCGCAGTCGCGGGGGGCCTGTTCCAGGCGGGCGCGGAAGTAGGCAAGGCCCTCGGGGTCGATCCACGGGTACCACCGCTCGAACGCGGCGAGCCGCGCCGCCATCAGGTCGGGCGCGAACAGCTCGGTGAGCGAGGACGCAACCGCCTCCACCCACGGGCGGGTCCGGGCGAAGTCCACGTAGGCGTCGACGGCGAACCGCACCCCGGGTACCAGGTGCCGGTGGTCCCGGACCTCCTCGCGGGTCAGTCCGGAGGCCTCGCCGAGGCGCAGCCACGCCTCGATGCCGCCCTCACCGGCGGCAGTGCCGTCGTGCTCGACGATCCGTCGGATCCAGCGGCGACGGACCTCGAGGTCGGGGCAGTTGGAAAGGATCGCGGCGTCCTTGCGGGGGATGTTCTCCTGGTAGTAGAAGCGGTTGGCCACCCAGCCCCGGATCTGCCGGCGGCTCAGCCGGCCGGCGTTCATCCGGACGTGGAACGGGTGCTGGTCGTGGTATCGCCGCGAGTGGGCCCGCAACGTCTCGACGAAGCCGTCGGCGCCGGTCGTGGTGGTTGTCGTCGTCACGGCTCTACACCTGGACCTCGAGGCCGTCCATGGCCACTTCCATGCCGCTCTCCTCCAAGGTACGCCGCTCGGGCGTGTCCTCCAGGAGGATCGGGTTGGTGTTGTTCATGTGCACGAAGATCGTCCGCCCCACATCCAGCGACGGGAGCTGCGCCAGGCTGCCGTCCGGGCCGTCGATGGGCAGGTGGCCCATCTCCCGTGCCGTCTTGCCGGCCAGGCCGAGCCGTACGAGCTCGTCGTCGTGCCAGCAGGTCCCGTCGATCAGCAGGCATGCGCTGCCCTCGATCTCCACGCGCAGTGCCGCCGTCAGCGATTGCACCCCTGGCAGGTACACCAGACTTCCCCCGCTGCGCTCGTCGGTCAGCCGGTAGCCCACGACGCGGCCGTGGTCCACCCCGGCTCCGAACCGGTCGCGCTTGGTGGTGGGTACGTCGAACGCCCGGCAGGACAGCCCGTCCGCCAGGGCAAGGCCGGTGCCCGGGATCACTGCCCGCCACTCGACCGGGCAGTAGCGCTCGAGCGTCCGCAGAATCCCCGAGCCGTCGGACAGGGTCTTGCGCACCGCCGGTGTGGCGTACAGCCGCAGGGCGCGGGCCTCGCGCAACAGGAGCAGGCCCAGCGTGTGGTCCAGCTCGGCGTCGGTGAGCAGCACCGCCTCCAGCGGCGTCGTCCGGTCGTCGTGCGGGTGCAGGCCGGGGAAGGCCTCGATCTGGGTGCGGACGTCGGGCGAGGCGTTGAAGAGGAACCACCGGCGGCGGTCGGCGCTGACCGCGACCGACGACTGGGTGCGCGCGAGGCCGGGGCGGGAGCGGACCGCGGCGCACACCGGGCAGCCGCAGTTCCACTGCGGGGAGCCGCCCCCCGCCGCCGAGCCCAGCACTCGCAGCAACACGTCGGCACTCCGTTCATCGTTCACCGAGGACACGGGTCCGTCACCGGCCCGGCCGTGTGTGGCCGTCCCGAGCCGTCGGGCGGCGCCGGACCAGGTCCGGCGCCGCCCCACATCCGCTAGTCCTCCAACCGAGCGAGGTACATGGTCACCTCGGCCGCGACTGCGATCTCGTCGAAATCGGGCGTCTCCCACACAGCGAGCAGAGACTCCATGGATTCACCTCCTCTCTGCCGGGATCACGGCAGGCTCCGGTCACGCGCTACGACGGTTCCGGAAGGGCGAAGACGATCAGGGCGCTTCCGTGCCCCGCGCCGAGCATGCCGGGGAGGAATCCCTCGGCCCATGCTCCCCAGCCGACCGGCACGGCCACGTACTGCCTGCCGTCGACCATGTAGGTGGTCGGGCTGCTGTGGTGGCCGCTTCCGCACTGGAACTGCCACAGCAGCTCCCCGGTGCGGGCGTCGAGCGCGTTGAACTCCCCGGAGGCCTCGCCGGCGAACACCAGGTCACCGCCGGTGGCCAGCGTCGAGGCGCACATCGGGAGTTCGTTGCGCCAGCGCCACTTCTCCTCGCCGCCTGCGTCGAAGGCGCTGATGGACCCCGCCATGTCCTCGATGTCCACCTGAACGCCCGCGCCCCAGTAGGGAATGCTCTCCTTGAACTCCCGGCGCCGCCGGGTGGCCGTGGCACCGGTGTCCTGGACGGGGACGTAGAAGAGCTCGGTCTTCGGGCTGTAGGCCGCATGGGTCCATTCCTTGGCGCCGGCCGGACCCGGGTAGAAGTGGACCGGTTCTCCTTCCTTGTCCGGGTACACCTTGGCCGTCACCCTGCCGTCCCTCGTGATCGCTCCCCATGTGATCCGGTCCACGAAGGGGGTGATCTGGACCCTCTCGCCGCTCGTGCGGTCGAGGACGAAGAAGTAGCCGTTCTTGTCGAAGTGCCCGAGCAGTTTGCGCCCGTCCTGCTCGAACAGGATGCACTCGCCGATGCTGTCGTAGTCCCACACGTCGTGCGGGGTGCACTGGTAGTGCCAGCGGATCTGACCGCTGTCCACGTCCACGGCGATGATGCTGTCGGTGAAGAGGTTGTCGCCCTCGCGGACCCCTCCGTCGAAGTCGGGCGCCGGGTTGCCGGTGCCGACGTACAACAGGTTCGTCTCCGGGTCGAAGCTGCCGGTGATCCAGCAGTTCGCCCCGCCCCGTGCCCAGGCCTCGCCGTCGGCGGGCCAGGTCTCCGAGCCGGGCTCCCCCGGCTTGGGCACCGTGTAGCAGCGCCACTGATGCTCGCCGGTTTCGAGATCGAACGCGTCGAGGTGGCCGCGTACGCCGAACTCGCCGCCGGAACTTCCGACGATGACCATGTTCTTCACGACCAGCGGGGCGAGCGTGGCGCTCTCCCCGGCCCTGACGTCCCCGTAGGTCTTGTCCCAGACCGGCTTGCCGGTGGTGGCGTCGAGCGCGAGCACACGAGCATTCGCCGTGACGAAGAAGACCTTCCCCTGAGCCACGGCGACCCCACGGTTCACGTTCCCGCAGCACAAGGAGACGTCGAAGGGGACCGCATGCTTGTACCGCCAGATCTCCACACCCGTCTTCGCGTCAAGGGCCCACACCCAGCCGTCCCAGCCGGAGAGGAACATGACCCCGTCGACGACGATCGGGGCGGCCTCGAACGAGTAGGTCGAGGCGCCCGCGATCAGGCCGGTCGTGCCGGCCTGGAAGACCCATGCGGGGACGAGGCGCTTGACGGTGTCCGTGTTGATCTGGTCCAGCGGGCTGTACCGTTGCCCGTTGTAGGCGCCGTAATAGGTGAGCCAGTTCTGGGGTTCCTCGCGAGCATTGAGTATGCGCTCGTAGTCGACGCCGGCTACTACCGGCGGCGCGACATCCCCGCCCGCGACCTTGCCGCTCAGGACTCCCTGATCGACAGCCTCACCGGCGTCGACGTAGTCGGCGTAGTCGACGGTCATTTCCTCCACCTCCTACTTCTTTCTACGGCCGCGGCTGTTCGGGACGGTCGAGGCGGGCCTCCGGCGGAGCGTCCCCCAGGACCACGATGGACCCGGTCAGCCCCCGCCCCTCGTCATTGCCCGTGGGCGAGCCGAACCAGTAGTAGCCCGGACCGTCGAGGTTGAGGTGCGCGTGTCCGTGCGAACGGTTCACCAACCAGATGAACTTCCTGTCGCCATTGCTCGGCAGAAGTGCGCAGTGCGTATTCATGTCGTCATTGACGAGCTCGAGCTCGATATCGCCCCCATGGGGCATGACCAGAATAGAAGGATCCCAGGTCAGCTCATCCGGGTTGATGCGAATTGTGGCCTTCATGCGGCCGTCCGGTCCCTCGCTGGCCTGCCCAATACTTCCGGTTCCCAGCACTTGACCCAGCGCTGCTTTGTTCTGTGCGGCCAACCCGAGCTGGTCCAGCAGGTCGGCTCGCTCCTGCGCGGTCGTCATAGGAGGTTCCACTCCTCGAAATCTCTTTTTTGGCGTCGTCCGATGCCCGGCTGCAATCGGCCGTCAAGGAGCGCACTACGCCGGATAAATCGCACCGAATACGGTGCTGAATTCGCAGTCAATAAACACGCTACGCCGGATGGATCACACCGACAAGGTGCGCCCTGATGCGGGCCGGCTCATGCCGTTCGTCCGCGACGGGCTACCGTTCGTACCCGATGTGCCACCGTTGAGAGCAGCCGGGCCGCACTGCGACGCGTGGATCAAGCGAGGTCGTACCGATCGAGGTTCATGACCTTGGCCCATGCGGCGACGAAGTCCCGCACGAACTTCTCCCGTGCGTCGTCGCTCGCGTAGACCTCCGCGACGGCACGCAGCTCGGAGTTCGAGCCGAAGACGAGGTCGACGCGGCTACCGGTCCACTTGACCTCGCCGGTGGCGCGGTCGCGTCCCTCGAAGATTTCCGCGGACGCGGATGTCGGCTTCCATTCCGTGCCCGTGTCGAGCAGATTTACGAAGAACTCGTTGGTCAGCGACCCGGGCGCCGAGGTGAAGACGCCCAGCGGCGACTGCTGGTAGTTGGCGCCCAGCACCCGCAGGCCACCCACGAGGACGGTCATCTCGGGCACGGTCAGGTTCAGCAGGTTCGCGCGGTCGACCAGCAGGTGCTCCGACGGCAGCCGGCTGCCCTTGCCGCGGTAGTTGCGGAACCCGTCCGCGGTCGGCTCGAGCGGGGCGAAGGACTCCACATCGGTCCACTCCTGCGTGGCGTCCGTGCGTCCCGGACTGAAGGGCACCTGGACGTCGTGACCGGCGGTCCTCGCGGCCTGCTCGACGGCGGCGGCTCCGCCGAGCACGATGAGGTCGGCCAGCGAGATCTCCTTGTCCCCGGTCTCGGAGCTGTTGAAGGACTCCCGGATCCCCTCCAGGGTGCGCAGCACCTGTGCCAGCGTGTCGGGGTCATTGACCTCCCAGCTCCGCTGCGGCTCGAGGCGGATGCGCGCGCCGTTCGCCCCGCCACGCTTGTCGCCGACGCGGAACGTCGAGGCCGACGCCCACGCGGTCGAGACGAGCTGGGAGACGGACAGCCCGGAGGCTAGGACCTGCCTCTTGAGCGCGGCGACGTCCGCCGCCCCGACGAGCACGTGGTCCACGGCAGGGACAGGGTCCTGCCACAGCAGCGTCTCCCGTGGAACCAGCGGTCCGAGGTAGCGCTGGATCGGGCCCATGTCGAGGTGCGTCAGCTTGAACCAGACCCGGGCGAACGCATCCGCGAGCTGGTCCGGGTTCTCCAGGTAGCGTCGCGAGATCGACTCGTAGGCGGGGTCCGACCGCAGCGCGAGGTCCGTCGTCAGAATCGTCGGGGCGTGTGTCGTCGACGGGTCGTGGGCGTCCGGCACGGTGCCGGCCCCGCCGCCGTCTCTCGGGATCCACTGCCACAGACCGGCGGGGCTCAGCTCCAGGTCCCACTCGTAGCCGAACAGGGTCTCGAAGTAGCTGTTGTCCCATCTCGTCGGGGTGGGTGTCCACGTACCCTCGAGCCCGCTGGAGATGGCGTCCGTGCCCTTTCCGGTGCCGTAGCTGCTCTTCCAGCCCAAGCCCTGCTCCTCGAGGGGGGCACCCTCGGGTTCGGGGCCGAGGTGGGCGTCCGGGTCGGCCGCGCCATGGGTCTTGCCGAACGTGTGGCCGCCCGCGATCAGCGCGACGGTCTCCTCGTCGTTCATCCCCATGCGCCGGAACGTCTCGCGAATGTCCCGGGCCGCGGTGAGCGGGTCCGGGACGGTGTTCGGCCCCTCCGGGTTGACGTAGATGAGGCCCATCTGGACCGCGGCCAGAGGGCTCTCCAGCTCCCGGACGCGGCCGTGGCGTTCGTCGCCGAGCCAGGCACGCTCGGGACCCCAGTAGACGTCCTCGTCGGACTCCCAGACGTCCGCCCGGCCGCCGGCGAAACCGAAGGTCTTGAAGCCCATCGTCTCCAGGGCGCGGTTGCCCGCGAAGATCATCAGGTCGGCCCAGGAAATCTTGCGGCCGTATTTCTTCTTCACCGGCCAGAGCAGCCGGCGCGCCTTGTCGAGGTTGCGATTGTCCGGCCAGCTGTTCAGCGGCGCGAAACGCTGCATGCCGGCGCCCGCACCACCGCGGCCGTCGTCGATGCGGTACGTACCCGCGCTGTGCCACACCATCCGGATCACGAGCGGCCCGTAGTGGCCGAAGTCGGCCGGCCACCACTCCTGCGACGTCGTGAGCACCTCGTCGACGTCCCGCGCCAGGGCGTCGAGGTCGAGCCTCCGGAACTCCGCGGCGTAGTCGAAGTCCTCGCCCATGGGGTCGGTCACGGCGGGGTGTTTCCGGAGAATCGCCAGGTTCAGCTGGTTCGGCCACCAGTCGCGGTTGCTCGCGCCCCCGATCGGGTGACTTCGGTGCCCGGCCGAGGCGGAGAGGCCGAGGCCGCCCGCGCTCCCGGCGTTCGTCTCGCCGACAACGGCGTCCGTACTGTCAGACACGGGACTCCTCCTTCCGGGAGCAGAGGTCGCGCCGGGGTACTCAGATGTCCAGCGCGCGACGCACGGCCGGCGCGTGCCGCCGGGAGACCGGCACCATCTCGGTCACCCGGTCGTCCATGACCAAAGACAGCTCGCCCTTGAGCCCGCGCTCTATCTCCCGAATGCGGCTGAGGTTGACCACGTACCGGCGGTGCACCCGCAGGAAGCCGACATCCGCCAGCTCACCCTCGAGCTTGTCCAGACTCAGAGAGGCGGCTCGCAATCGCCCCTGATCGGTGGAGAGCCACACGTCGTTTCCCTGCGATTCGGCGAAGGAGACTTCCGGCAGCCGCAGCAGCACCATCCGGTTGTCGCGCATCGCGACCAGTCGGCGCGGCTGCGCCCGAGGGTGCGTGGCCCCCTCCACCTGGGGCAACTGCGCCCCGCCGGAGGCACCGAAAGAGACCAAGTTCCCGATCAGGTGTCCGGATGAGAAGACGGGCCGGATGCTGATCGATGTTGGCTCGTCGGCGAGGTGGGCGAAGATCTGCGTCGAGCCGACCCAGTCAGGATTGTGGGCTGCCCGCCTGGTGGCATACCGGGCGACTGTGATCAATTCGGGCAGCCCGGGGTTCCATCGCAGCGTCGGGTCGACCGCCGGTGTGCATGCCGGGACGCCCAGGAGCACGCTGGCCATGTCGTCGGCGATCACCACCTTGCCCGCGGCGTCCACCGCGGCGAGCGCCGCACTGGAGTGTGCCCTGGCCTGGGTGTAGGCCGCGACCAACTCGGCACCGCTGTCCCGGGCACGTCGCTTCAGGGGGCACTGGGTCATGGCGGCCGCGTTCGCCAGCCAGCTTTCCGTGGACGCGGGGAGCTGGCTGCGCCAGCGGCAGATACTCAGGACCGCGATCGGTTCTCTGGTCACCACGTCGCGCACCGCGATGCCCGCGCAGACCCAGTTGTGGAGCGCCTGGCACCAGTGCTCCGCACCCCTGATCGGTACCGGTCCGTGCGCCTCGAGCGCCGTGCCCATGCCGTTCGTGCCGACCGCGCACTCGGACCAGCAGAACCAGGGCGCCAGATTGGGGTCGCCGGCTCTGGCGAGCGTGGCTTGGTCACCCCACTCGGCCAGGATCCGGCCCGTGGCATCGGTGACAGTGACGACGCCACCGAGGTTGCCCACTTCATGTGCCACGGAGGCAGCACGAAAACCCAGCTCGGCGAAGACGACATCATGCTCGGGCGTATGGTCGAGCTCGGCGACAGCCACCGGAGCCTGGGTGAGGTGAGGATCGACCCGGTATTGCTCTCGGCAGCGATGCCAGGAGATCGCCACCAGGGGCCGGACATCCGGGACCTGGTCCTCGCCCTGCACGAACCGTTCCCACGCCGCAAGCACGGTGCCGCCGTCCAGGTTCGCCGAGCCGGGCTCAAGCCGATGTACATCCCTCATGGTTCAGAACCACCCTTGGTCCATCCCCAACGCCCGACGGCGTGCGCGCCGTCCGCGCCTGTCGCCGCTGGTCGCGGCCGGGCCTGCAGCGGACCGGGCCCTGCGTCGCGCGTCTTCCTGCTTCGTCACTCGTTCCAGGCCGTGTCACCGACCTGCATTCCCCACCCTAGGTACCGTTGTCGGCCTGCGCACGTGCCTCTCCGGACCGCGTGCGCGAAATGGCCGGCCGGCCGTGGACATGCCCGACCGCTCCCCTGCGGACTGATGCTGACGCGCCCGCCCTCGCGTCGCCCTGCCGCACGGCTCATGACCGGCGCTCCGCTGCACCCGGCGGAGTAGTCACGACGGCTCCCCCCGCAGGATGACCGCGGGTATGCCGTGGGCGATGCTGTGGGCTGTGAGAGCTGATCTTCGCCGAGCTGGATCCGAATCCGAGGATGGCGACGGAGACGGGGGCGCCCATCGGGCATCCGCTCCGCCGTCGCTCCCTGCCGAGGACGCGCACCGGCCAAGCCGCCCCCGGCTGCGGCGGTGGCTGCGGCGCGGCGCGCTGGGCTGTGCGCTCGTGCTGGTGGTCGTCACGGCGGCCTCGTTCGTCTACAACGGCGTCACGGCCGGGCGCGCCGCGCCGCCGCGGGGGCTCAGGTACGTACAGGCCGCCGACATCCGCACGCGCTACCAGAGCTGGGGCACGGCGGGCCCACCGGTCGTTCTGGTGCACGGTGCCTTCGAATCCGTGGACACCTGGTCGCGCCTTGCCCCGCTGCTCGCCCGCGACCACCGGGTGTACGCGCTCGACCTGACGGGCGACGGATACAGCGAGCGCCACGGCCCGTACACCGTCGACCATTTCACCCGGCAGCTCCTGGGCTTCCTGGACGCCGTGCACCTCGGCGGTCCGGGCGAGCGCCCGCTGCTGGTGGGGCACTCCAGCGGAGCCGCCGTGGTCACCGAGGCGGCGTTGCGGGCCCCTGGCCGGCTGGGGGGTGTGATGCTCCTCGACGGCGACGCCCTCGACACGGGTGCCGGACCGCCGTCGGCCTTCAAGTACGTGCTGATCGACCCGTACCGCACCAGCCTGCTGCGGATCGGGCTCGGCATCGACGCGGTGATCCGCAGCGTGTACGACGCACAGTGCGGGCCGGCCTGTCCGCGCCTGGACGCCGCCGGTCTGGATCAGTGGCGACGCCCACTCCGGGTGCCGGGCGCGGAGAGCGCGCTCTGGGGCATGCTGGCCGCCGGAGTGCCGGGGCTGCCGGCGGACCGGGTGGCTCGGCTCGCCGGCGTGCGCCTGCCCAAGTCGGTGGTGTTCGGTGCCCAGGACGACGTGTTCACCCGGCAGACCCCGCAGGAGACCGCCCGGCGCATCGGCGCACCGCCCGCGACGCTCGTCCCTGGCGCCCGGCACCTGACGATGATCTCCAGTCCCGAGGCGGTCGCGGCGGCCGTGGACGGGCTCACAGCGGCATCGGCATCGGCATCGCGGTGACTCCGCCACTGCCCCGGCTCATGACCGTGGTGCTGTACGGCCGGCTGCAGGCCGCCGATGTGATTCACGCGCATCAGCCACGCCACACACCCCGAGCGCCCGGCACAGCCGCTGGCCGGCGAGGCGTTCGCGGTACGGGGCCGGGGCCACGGCGGGCGGTGCCACCGCACCTCCTGCAGTCCGGATCAGACGCCACCGCACATCCTCGTCGGCGCCGTACGGCTCGTCCTCGTCGGTCGTCACCGTGTGCCACTACGCCCTGGGTCGGACCGGCTCTCGTCGGTGCGGCGGTCCCGCCGGAAGCGGCGAAGCCTGAGCGCGAAGGCCACTGCGGACGCAGCGAAGAGTACGCCGGTGATCGCCAGCCACCGGCCGAGGTAGACGCTGTCGGACAACCCGGTGTCGCCCGGGTAGGGGACCGCCAGGCGGAAGACGAGGGGGAACCAGACCAGCAGGAGGAGACCTGACAGGAGGGCGGGGACGCGCAGGTAGTTGATCCACTGCACCGTCGGTCCGTCGGGGGTCCGGTGCCGCAGTACGGAGAGGGCCGACAGGTCGGCGAGCGAGTACAGGGGCAGCAGGATGAGGTCGTGAAGGACCGCCGCACCGACGAACCAGATCGCCACCTCCCAGGGCTGGACGGCGAACAGGCGCACCATGGCATAGCCGGTGAGGGCGAACGAGGCGATCAGGACCAGGAGATGCAGGGGGCCGGAGCCGTACCAGCGGGCGAGTCGTGCCATGGTCACGCCCTGAAGGTGAGCCGGTGGACCCACTTGGTGTTGTTCACGCCGGGGTTGGCCGGGACGATGACGCGGGCCGGGTAGCCGTGGTCGAGGGAGAGGTCCTGGCCGTTGACGCGGAAGGCGAGCAGGGACTGCGGATCGCGGATCTGGTTGCCTCGCAGCACCACCTTGGTGAAGGGGCCGGGTGGTTGGATCGACTGGACCAGGACGCTTCCGGCGTCGGGCAGTCCGGCCAGGGCGGCGAGGTCGGCCAACCGTAGGCCGCTCCAGTGCTGGTCTTCGGTGGACCATCCCTCCACGCAGGCGATCGGCAGCGCGGCGGCGTGCTGGGGCAGCGCCAGGAGCTGCTCGCGGGTGAAGATCTGTGGCGCTCCGCGTCCGTGGACCTCCAGTCGCCAGTCGGGGCCGACGAGCGCGGGCGTGACGCCGACGGCCGCCGCCGTCTTGTTGATCTGGAAGCCGTTGGGGCCGACGCCCGGATCCCGGTTGTGTGGTGCGAGCAGCGCGGTGGCACGAAGCCGGCCGATGCTCTGCCCGGCGGTCACGACGAGGAGGAGCAGCGATCCCGCTCCCACCATGCCCACCGCGCCGCGGCGGGTCATGGTCGGTGGGGCGGGCACCGCCGCCACCAGGCCGTCCGGGTCGGGGGGTTCGGGCACGGTGTGGGCGAGGTCGGTGTGCAGTTCCGCGCGCAGACTGCGGGAACGCAGGGCCCGGGTCATCCGGCCGAGTCTGAGGCACACGTGGACCACGAAGGCGGCGATGAACACCCACGCGCCGTAGAAGTGCAGGCGGTAGAAGGAGCCCGGGAAGACGTAGTAGAGCTGGATGTTGAGGATGCCGGTGACGAATTCGAAGATGACGCCGCCGACGAGCATGAGGAGGGAGAGCCGCTCGAGTCCGTGAGCGATGGAGCGCACCGGTAGCCATTCGAACAGTTTCGGGATCACCGACCACAACTTGGCCAGCAGCACCGGCACCAGCACCACGCCCAGCGTCACGTGCACTCCCTGGAGCAGCCGGTAGAGCCAGTACGGATGCGTGGGCCAGCTGAAGAGGTAGAAGCCCAGCACACCCTTGTCGGGGGTCTCGTCGTTGAGAGCGCTCAGACCGGGGTTGTAGGAGGCATAGGACAGCAGTCCTGTGACGAACAACAACGGGATGCCGACCAGCAGTACCAAGCCGAACACCGAGGTGAGCCAAGGCCCGCGGATCGGACTGCGCCAGAAGCCGGGGCGGAACGGCCCCGGGGGCGGGGGCAGCCGGCCGATGCGCAGCGCCGACGTACGTGTAAGAGCGGCGGCTTTCGACACCGCGGCCGCCCCACCTGCCCGTACACGCTTCAGCCGTTCCCGCACATACTTCTCGGCCGGTCTTCGGCGCCGCGATCCACTGGGTGGCTCCGAACCCGACGGCCGTCCGCGACTTGCCTCCGGCATCTCGCTACCGGTGCTCGGGGTTCTCGTAGTCGCGGCGGCACCCGGCGTCCCGGGCGGTGCGCTGGTTGCCGTAGGCAGGGATACCGCCGAGGTCCTTCAGGGCCCGGGCCAGGTGCAGCAGGTTCCAGGTCATGAAGGCGGTGTTGCGGTGGGTGAAGTCGTTCTCCGGACCGCCCGAACCGGGATCCAGGCAGGAGGGGCCGGGGCCGGCCTCACCGATCCAGCCGGCGTCCGCCTGGGGAGGGATGGTGTACCCCAGGTGCCGGAGGCTGTAGAGGACGTTCATGGCGCAGTGCTTGACGCCGTCCTCGTTGCCGGTGATGAGGCAGCCGCCGACTCGGCCGTAATAGGCGTACTGGCCGTCCTCGTTGAGCAGGCTCGAGCAGGCGTACAAACGCTCGGTCACCTGCTTCATCACGGAGCTGTTGTCACCCAGCCAGATCGGGCCGGCCAGCACGAGGATGTCGGCTGCCAGGACCTGCTGGTGGAGGTCCGGCCAGGCGTCCGTCTCCCAGCCGTGCTCCCGCATGTCGGGCCACACACCGGTGGCGATGTCGTGGTCCACCGCCCGCAGGACGTCGACGTGCACGCCCTGCGCCTCCATGATGGCGGTGCTCCGGTCGATCAGCCCCCGGGTGTTGCTCGTCTGCGGTGAGCGCTTCAGGGTGCAGTTGATCACCAGGGCCCGCAGGTCGTCGTACCGGGCCGGCGGTGCGTCGGTGGCGGGCGACGAAGCGGTCACACGGTCCTCCCAGAGCTTTGCCGCCGACCACCAGTGCACGGCGACTCGTCCACTTCGCCCAGCGTGCGGGCCGACCGCGGCAGCCGCCACCGCAACGCCTCCGAATGGCCCTGACCGTCCGCGCCCCCGGCCGGCGGCGGATGAGTGGCCGGGACAGGCAGGCGTGCCTACGTTCCTCTCATGGGCACCGAAGGCGCGGCCGAGTCGCGGAACACGGCAGCAGTCGAGGACGTCGCGCACCTGCTGGTGCGCTGTCTGCAGGCCGAGGGCGTGGAGTAGGAAGTCCCGGCCGCCGGCAGGTCCGGCTGTTCCGGCCGCCCACGCTCCGGTGCCGTCGGCATCGCGAGCACCATGGTGAGGCCGCCGCCCGGTGTGTCCTCGGCGTGCAGCGTGCCGCCGAGGGCCTCGGCGAAGCCGCGGGATACCGCGAGGCCGAGGCCGACGCCGACGCCACGGGGCGAGTCGCCGTACCGCTGGAACGGTTCGAAGATGCGGTCCTTGGCCTCGTCCGGGACCCCGGGTCCGCGGTCCACGACCCGCAGCTCGACCCGGTCGGCAAGGGCACTCGCGGACACCAGCACCCGCTCCCCCGGCGGGCTGTACTTGACCGCGTTCTCCACGACGTTCGCGACGGCCCGCTCCAGCAGTCCCCGGTCGATGTGGACCATCGGCAGGGTCTCGGGGATGTCGAGTTCCACGCTGTCCTCGGGGACACCGCCGAGTGCCATGGGCACGACCTCGTCCAGGTCGGTCTCGCGGATGACGGGCGTGACGGTGCCGGTCTGCAGGCGGGACATGTCGAGCAGGTTGCCGACGAGGTGGTCGAGGCGGTCGGCGCCCTCCTCGATGGCCTGCAGCAGGTCCGCCCGGTCCTGTTCGGACCATTCGACGTCGTCGGAGCGCAGCGAGGTGACCGCGGCCTTGATGCCGGCGAGCGGGGTGCGCAGGTCGTGGCTGACGGCGGCGAGCAGCGCGGTCCGTATGCGATTGCCCTCGGCCAGTTCCTTGGCCCGGTCGGCCTCGCGTTGCAGCCGCTGGCGGTCCAGGACGACGGCAGCCACTCGTCGACCCGGTCGGCCACCCACAGCAGCGCCAACTCCCGCAAGGCGGTGAGGTTTCCGGGCCGGAAGTAGTTGGACAGCGCCGCGTCGACCTTGTCCGGCTTGTAGATGTTGCCGTGGGCCATGCGCCGGCGCAGCGCCTGCGGGGACATGTCGACCAGCTCGATCTGGTCGGCCCGCCGTGCGACCTCGTCCGGCACGGTCTCGCGCTGCCGCACCCCGGTGATCGACTCGACCACGTCCCCCAGGGACTCCAGGTGCTGGATGTTGACCGTGGAGATCACATCGATCCCCGCAGCGAGCAGTTCCTCGACGTCCTGCCAGCGCTTGGCGTTGCGTGAGCCGGGGACGTTCGTGTGGGCGAGTTCGTCCACCAGGGCGACGGCGGGCGCCCGGCGCAGTACGGCGTCCACGTCCATCTCGGAGAAGACACTTCTCCGGTACTCGAGTTCTTTGCGGGGGATCTGTTCCAGGCCGTGCAGCATCACCTCGGTACGCGGCCGGTGGTGGTGTTCCACGAAGGCGACGACGCAGTCGGTGCCGCGCTCGATACGGCGGTGCGCCTCCGAGAGCATCGCGTACGTCTTGCCGACGCCCGGTGCCGCGCCGAGGTAGATCCGGAGCTTGCCGCGTGCCATGTCATCCCTCGAAGCGGTAGCCCATGCCGGGCTCGGTGATCAGATAGCGGGGGTGGGAGGGGTCGGTTTCGAGTTTGCGGCGGAGTTGGGCCATGTAGACGCGCAGGTAGTTGGTCTTGTTGCTCTGGGAGACCCCCCACACCTCCCGGAGCAGTTGCCGCTGTGTGATCAGCCGTCCCGGGTTCGTCACCAGGATCTCCAGCAGTTGCCACTCGGTCGGCGTCAGCCGGACGTCCTTGCCGTCCCGCAGGACCTTCTTGGCGAGCAGGTCGATGCTGAAGTTCTCCGTTTCAACCAGGGTCAGTTCCGGGACGAGCGGGGTGTCCTCGGTACGGCGGACGGCGGCCCGCAGCCGGGCCAGCAGCTCGTCCATACTGAACGGCTTGGTGACATAGTCGTCGGCGCCCGCGTCGAGGGCCGCCACCTTCTCGTCGGACGCCTGGCGGGCCGACAGCACCATGATCGGCACGCGGGTCCAGCCACGCAGCGCCTTGATGACATCGGCGCCGTCCATGTCGGGCAGGCCGAGGTCGAGCAGGACCACGTCGGGCCGGCGCGCGGCCGCCAGGCGCAGCGCGGTGGCCCCGTCGGGGGCGGCGTCCACGCCGTAGTGACGTGCCTGCAGGTTGATGACGAGGGCCCGTACGAGTTGCGGGTCGTCCTCCACCACGAGCACCCGGGTCATGGGGTGTGCCTCTCCTGTCGGACTTCGGGCCGTGGACGCCGGAACGTGGGCGCCGGAAGCGGGGCGGCCGGCGTCATGGCGGCGGGAGCCGGCGGAACCGGCATGCCACCGGCCCGCCGACTCCCGTGTGGGTCGCTCAAGGCCATCACGGCTTCGCTGTGAGGTCCTTGAGCGCGATGTTGAGTTCCAGGACGTTGACCTGCGGCTCGCCGATGAAGCCGAGGGTGCGGCCCTGGGTGTGGTCCTTGACCAGCTTCTCGACCTGCGCGAGCGGCAGGTGGTTCTTCACGGCGACCCGGTGTGCCTGGAGTTCGGCGTAGGCCGGGGAGATGGCCGGGTCCAGGCCGGAGCCGGAGGAGGTCACCGCGTCCGCGGGGACGTCCGACGGCTTCACGGTGTAGCCGGGGACGGAGTTGTCCTTGATGACCGCGGCCTTGGCGTCCTCGACCTGCTTGACCAGCACCTTGTTGTCGGCGGCGAGGTTGGTGGCGCCGGACAGGATCAGCTTGTACCGGGTGTTGACGCTGTTGCTGCCGAGGCCGTTGGCCGGGCGGCCCTGGAACCATGTCAGGTCCGGGTCCGGGGCGTCCTGGCCCTTCTTCAGCGGCAGGGTGTACGACTGCCCGATCAGGGAGGAGCCGACGACCTTGCCGTCCGCCTTGGTCTCGGAGCCGTTCGCCTTGTTGCTGAACAGCCCTTGGGCGATGCCGGTGACGACCAGCGGGTAGATGACGCCGGTCACCAGGGTCAGCACGAGCAGGGCGCGCAGGCCCGCCCCGAGCAGCCGGGCCGTGTTCACAAAGGAGTTGTTCATGGCGATCAGCCGATTCCGGGGATGAGGGAGATGAGCAGGTCGATGATCTTGATGCCGATGAAGGGGGCGATCAGGCCGCCGATGCCGTAGATCCCGAGGTTGCGGCGCAGCATCTTGTCGGCGCTCATCGGCCGGTAGCGCACGCCCTTCAGGGACAGCGGCACCAGCGCGACGATGATCAGCGCGTTGAAGACGACCGCCGACAGGATCGCCGAGTCGGGCGAGGACAGGTGCATGATGTTCAGCTTGTCCAGGCCCGGGTAGACCGCCGCGAACAGCGCCGGGATGATCGCGAAGTACTTCGCGACGTCGTTGGCGATGGAGAACGTGGTCAACGCGCCCCGGGTGATGAGGAGCTGCTTGCCGATCTCGACGATCTCGATGAGCTTGGTCGGGTTGGAGTCGAGGTCGACCATGTTGCCGGCCTCCTTGGCGGCCGACGTCCCCGTGTTCATCGCCACGCCGACGTCCGCCTGCGCGAGCGCCGGGGCGTCGTTGGTGCCGTCACCGGTCATCGCGACCAGTTTGCCGCCGGCCTGCTCCCGCTTGATGAGGGCCATCTTGTCCTCGGGGGTGGCCTCGGCGAGGAAGTCGTCGACGCCCGCCTCCTCGGCGATCGCCTTCGCGGTCAGCGGGTTGTCACCCGTGATCATGACGGTCTTGATGCCCATCCGGCGCAGTTCGTCGAACCGCTCCCGCATGCCGTCCTTGACGACGTCCTTGAGGTGGATGACACCCAGCACCCGGGCGCCCCGGTCGTCCTGGACGGCGACCAGCAGCGGGGTGCCACCCGCCTCGGAGATCGTGTCGGTCAACGCCGGGGCGTCCGCGGCGACTTCGCCGCCCTGCGCCTCGACCCAGGCGATGACCGAGGCCGCGGCGCCCTTGCGGATCCTGCGGCCGTCGACGTCGACGCCCGACATGCGGGTCTGGGCGGTGAAGGCGATCCACTCGGCGGCGGCCAGTTCGCCCTGGTGACGCTCGCGCAGCCCGTACCTCTCCTTCGCCAGGACGACGATGGAGCGGCCCTCCGGGGTCTCGTCCGCGAGGGACGACAGCTGGGCCGCGTCGGCGACCTCCGCCTCCGTCGTCCCGCGCACCGGGATGAACTCGGCGGCCTGACGGTTGCCGAGGGTGATCGTGCCGGTCTTGTCCAGCAGCAGGGTCGACACGTCGCCCGCAGCTTCGACGGCACGTCCGGACATGGCCAGCACATTGCGCTGCACCAGCCGGTCCATGCCCGCGATGCCGATCGCGGAGAGCAGCGCGCCAATGGTGGTCGGGATGAGGCAGACCAGCAGGGCCACCAGCACGACCATGGTCAGGTGCGTGCCCGCGTAGTTCGCGAGCGGCGGCAGCGTGGCGCAGGCCAGCAGGAAGACGATGGTCAGCGAGGCGAGCAGGATGTTCAGCGCGATCTCGTTGGGCGTCTTCTGCCGGGCGGCGCCCTCGACCAGGTTGATCATCCGGTCGATGAAGGTCTCACCCGGCCTCGTCGTGATCTTGATGACGATCCGGTCGGACAGCACCTTCGTACCGCCGGTGACCGCGCTGCGGTCGCCGCCGGACTCACGGATGACGGGCGCCGACTCGCCGGTGATCGCCGACTCGTCCACCGAGGCGACGCCCTCGATGACGTCGCCGTCGCCGGGGATGACGTCACCGGCCTCGCAGACCACCAGGTCGCCGATGGTCAGCGCGGTGCCGGGAACCCGTTCCTCGGAGCCGTCCCCCAGGAGCCGGCGGGCGACGGTGTCGGTCTTGGCCTTGCGCAGGGTGTCGGCCTGGGCCTTGCCACGGCCCTCGGCGACCGCTTCGGCCAGGTTGGCGAAGATGACGGTCAGCCACAGCCAGGCGCTGATCGTCCAGCCGAACCAGTCGCCCGGGTGCTGGAAGGAGAACCCCGTGGTGAGCACCGAGCCGATCCACACCACGAACATCACGGGCGACTTGACCATCACCCGCGGGTCGAGCTTGCGGAAGGCTTCGGGCAGGGACTTGATCAGCTGCTGGGGGTCGAAGAGGCCCGCTCCGACACGGCCCTCGGCGGGCTTGTGCCCGGTCGGTGCGTCGCGGTGCGGCGCCCGGGTGGGTGTGGCTGTGGACATGGAGTCCTCTGAGTTCTCTGTGCGGGTGGTCATCACGCCAGCCCCTCGGCGAGCGGGCCCAGCGCCAGGGCCGGGAAGTACGTGAGACCGGTGATGATCAGGATTGCGCCCACCAGCAGGCCGGTGAACAGCGGCTTCTCGGTGCGCAGGGTGCCCGCCGTGACCGGGACCGGCTTCTGCTCGGCCAGCGAGCCGGCCAGCGCCAGCACGAACACCATCGGCAGGAAGCGGCCCAGCAGCATCGCGAGCCCGGTCATGGTGTTGAACCAGTCGGTGTTCGCGTTCAGGCCGGCGAAGGCCGAGCCGTTGTTGTTGGCCGCCGAGGTGAAGGCGTAAAGGATCTCGGAGAAGCCGTGCGCGCCGGAGTTGAGCATCGAGTGCGGCGGGGTCGGCAGGGCCATCGAGGCCGCCGTGAACACGAGGACCAGGGCGGGGGTGATCAGGATGTAGCAGGCGGCCAGCTTCATCTCCCGCCCACCGATCTTCTTGCCCAGGTACTCGGGGGTACGGCCGACCATCAGACCGGCGATGAACACCGCGATGACCGCCATGATCAGGATGCCGTACAGGCCCGAGCCGGTACCGCCGGGCGTGATCTCGCCCAGCATCATGCTCAGCATCGTGATCCCGCCGCCCAGGCCGGTGAAGGAGGAGTGGAAGGAGTTCACCGCACCGGTCGAGGTGAGCGTGGTCGCCACCGCGAAGATCGAGGACCCGCCGACGCCGAAGCGGACCTCCTTGCCCTCCATCGCACCGCCGGCCGCCTGCAGGGCCGGGCCGTGGTGGGCGAACTCGGTCCACATCATCAGGACGGTGAAGCCCAGCCAGATCGTGAACATCGTGGCGAGGATCGCGTAGCCCTGCTTCACCGAGCCGACCATCACACCGAAGGTGCGGGTCAGCGAGAACGGGATCACCAGGATCAGGAAGATCTCGAACAGGTTCGTGAACGGGGTGGGGTTCTCGAAGGGATGGGCGCTGTTGGCGTTGAAGTATCCGCCGCCGTTGGTGCCCAGCTCCTTGATGGCCTCCTGCGAGGCGACCGCACCGCCGTTCCACTGCTGCGAGCCGCCCATGAACTGACCGACCTCGTGGATGCCGGAGAAGTTCTGGATCGCGCCGCAGGCCACGAGCACGACGGCGGCGATCGCGGCACCAGGCACCAGGATCCGCAGCGTGCCGCGCACCAGGTCGCACCAGAAGTTGCCCAGCTCACCCGTGCGCGAACGCGCGAAGCCGCGCACCAGGGCGATCGCCACGGCGATGCCCACCGCGGCGGAGACGAAGTTCTGCACGGCCAGACCGGCGGTCTGCACGACGTGCCCCATGGTCTGCTCGCCGTAGTACGACTGCCAGTTCGTGTTCGTCACGAAGGACACGGCCGTGTTGAACGACTGCGCCGGATTCACCGACGAGAAGTGCAGCGAACCCGGCAGCACCCCCTGCAGCCGCTGCAGCAGGTAGAGGAACAGGACGCCGACGGCGGAGAAGGCCAGCACACCGCGCAGATACGCGGACCAGGTCATCTCGGCGTCGGGGTCGGCACCGATGGCCTTGTAGATCCACTTCTCCACCCGCAGGTGCTTCTTGGAGGAGTAGACCCCGGCCATGTAGTTGCCGACGGGGATGTAGACGAACGCCAGTGCGCCTATGAGGGCGAGCAACTGGAGGAAGCCTGCGAGTACGGGACCCATGTCGTGTCTCAGAACCTCTCCGGGTGGATCAGGGCGAGGACGAGATAGCCCAGCAGGGCGACGGCCACGACCAGACCGACAATGTTCTCGACGGTCACAGCTTCGTCACCCCCTTGGCGACTAGAGCCACCAGCGCGAAAGCCGCGAGCACGGTGACGACGAAGGCCAGATCGGCCATCGCGAACTCCTGGAGTGAGGTTCGGTTGAATCGGACGTGTAAGAGGAAAGCCCCTCTCTGGCCGGTTCCGGTCGCCCGTTGACGGCCCTCTTACGGCCGCCCCGACACCTTTGACGGGCCCCTTACGACCCCGGACCCGTACCGGCCAGTAGGCCGCACTGACCGGCGGTGACCCGGCTCAGAGCAGTCGGAAGCGGAGCCGACAGATCACTGCGTCCGTCTCCCGGCGCACGGCGTGCGCGACGACGGCGCCCCGCTGGTTCTGCAGCAGCCGCTGCCACAGCCGCTCCGGCGCAGCCTCAGGGATCAACACCGTCACCCGCGTGCCGGGCTCGACGGCGGCCACCTCACGGACGTACGCGGCGATGGGGCGGCCCAGGCTGCGCCGCTCGCAGGACAGCCGCACCAGTTCCACACCCGGGTCCCACTGCGCCCAGGACCGCTCGAAGGCATGCATCTGGGCCCTGTCCTCGGGGTCCGGGTGGCACACGGTCACCGCACGGATCTCGTCGCAGCACCGACCAGCAGCTCGAGGACGCCCTCCAGGCGACTGGGTCACCGGCCCCGGCGCCCCTGAACCGGGTGTGGTGCTGTCCGGCGGCGAACCGATGAGCCGCGAGCAGGCCGAGGCCATGATGATCGACCTCACCCGCAAGTCCACCCCGGCCGAGGGCGGCTTCTGCACCTTCCAGGCCGTGGTCGACGGCGGCGCATGCCCCTGGAAGCTGGACTGCCACAACTGCGAGAAGTTTGTGATGTCCGGCGCCGACCTCGTCTACTGGCACCGGAAGCGCGAGCAGTGGCGCGCGGTCGCCGAAGGCGCATCCGACCCCAATGTCGCCGACTACCTTCACCAGCTCTTCGAGCCGACCGCCCGCGCGATCGACGGCCTGGAGAAGGCCCTGGCCGGCGTCGGTCTCCTTGATGAAGCCCTCGCCCTGGACCTGCGACGCCCCCAGGACTACTTCGGCCGGGTCTGGGCCACCGCGTTCCGCGCCAACTAACTCGCCCAGCTCGAGGACCACGGCGACGCCGACTTCGACGACGAGTACGACACCGACGACAACAGCGAGGACCTGTCATGACCGCTGCCGACCGCCACCTGCGGACCCTCGCCAGTCAGCAGCTGGGATACAGCTGCACCGCGTCGAGCAAGGCTTACATCCGCACGGACACCACCGCGCTGACCAAGTACACCGAAAGCGCCGAGCTCGTGGCGGCCCGTCAGCTGGGACACCTCCGCGCCGAGTCGTCGAGCGAGCTCTACATCGGCGCGGACACCACCGCGGCGATCAAGTACGCCGCCAGCGGCGCGATCACAGTCGGTCGACACGGCCCAGTCCGCCGACGAGGGCGAGGAGACGCCGTGACCTCCGGCCCCGGTCAGACCGCGGCGGCTATCGCTGCCCGCCGTCACCAGACCCAGGGGAGCAGACCGCTCACCGCCGAGCGGCCCTCGGCGACGGAGGACGTGAAGTGGGCACGGTTGATGCCCTCCACCTGGTCCAGGGCTGCCATCCACGTCTCGAAGTGGGCGTTGGACGTGCCCGGCTCCCGGCCCATGCAGAACTCGGCCGCCTCGCGCTCCTTGCCTGCCGCGAACAATGCGTGGATCTTCCGGTCGTCGCGCTCGTGGACGGCGTGCGACTCCACTGTCTTCTCCGCCGCGGCGCGTTCGCCGGGAAAGGTGAGGTGTCCAGCTCGCGGCGGAACTCGCCGGTGAAGCGCAGATCGTGGTGATCGGTCTGGTACGCCTGCCAGGTGGTCGACAGTTCCGCGTCGTACGTCGGCAGCGCGGCTCCGTTCAGGCCGTACAGCTGCTGGGACTTGGCGAGAAAGGAGCTCGCGTACCGGTCGCGGCGCAGCGGGTCGAGCAGGTGGCGGCCCTCGTCGGCGTTGGCGTCGTGGGCGATGGCGCGGGCGCGGGAGAGGGCGACGACGGAGTCGAAGGCGTCGTGCCGGGCCACGCGCAGGCGGTCGGCGGAGGCGGACAGCAGCTGTGTTCCGAGGATCGCCGCGAGCAGCGTGCAGACGGTGGCGGCCGGCAGGACCGGGCTGAGAATACGTCGGAAGGTAAGGGCCAGGTACCACTGCAGGACACCCAGCACGGCCAGCGACAGCACACTGAGGGCGAGAACGGTGGCGAGTTGGGTGGAGAGGGTGGAGCCGGCCGAGGAGTACTCGGCGTCGAAGGCCGAGTTGTTCGAGGACACCAAGGTGTCTGCCGCGGGGAGGAGCTGAGAGCGCAGCAGGTCCGTGGAGCGGCGGTAGTCGGCGAGGGCGTCCGGTTTGCCACCGCGGTGGCCGTCGTTCTCCAGGGCCAGGCCGATCAGCTCCTGGTACTCGGCGAAGTCGTCGGTCAGCGATTCCACGGTCTTCTCGTCGCTCCGGCTGCCCTGCGCGGCGACAGCGAGTGAACGCAGGTCATGGCCGATCTCGCGCCGGCCCGGCTGGAACACCTCGGCAAGGAGTGCGACGACCGTGGCGGCGCCCAAGGTGCTGCCGGCATGCACACGACCAGTCTTAACGGAAGCTTGACGCGCTCGGTGAAATCGCTCACGGGCCTGAGCGTCACTCCCTGCTTACGCTGGTGCCTCCGTCCGTGTGATGGCCGGAACCCCCGCACTGAGCCGTACATCAGGAGTGCACGTCGATGGCCACCACCGAACACCCACCGCCGAGCCGCCTGCGAACGTGGATGCTGGAGGGGCTGTCCGACATGGGCAAGCACGGCGGCCACACCGGACCGCATGCCGCGCCGGAGCCCCCGCACAAGGGCCAGCGCTGGTGGCGCGTCATGTGCCTGACGGGTGTCGACTACTTCTCGACCCTCGGCTATCAGCCGGGCATCGCGGCCCTGGCGGCCGGTCTGCTGTCACCGATCGCGACCATCGTGCTGGTCATCGTCACGCTGGCAGGTGCCCTGCCGGTCTACCGCCGGGTGGCCGAGGAGAGCCCGCACGGCGAGGGCTCGATCGCGATGCTGGAGCGGCTGCTGTCGTTCTGGCAGGGCAAGCTGTTCGTGCTCACCCTGCTGGGCTTCGCGGCCACCGACTTCCTCATCACCATCACGCTGTCGGCCGCCGACGCCTCCACCCACCTGGTGGAGAACCCGCATCTGACCAGCGCGCTGCACGGCCACCAGATGGTGATCACGCTGTTCCTGGTGGCGCTGCTCGGCGCGGTGTTCCTCAAGGGCTTCCTGGAGGCGATCGGGGTCGCCTTCGCCCTGGTTGGCGTCTATCTCGGACTCAACGTGGTCGTCGTGGTCGTCGGTCTGTGGCACGTCGTGACCGCCGGCCAAGTGGTCACCGACTGGAGCAGCGCCCTGACGGCCCAGCACGGCAACGTCTTCGTCATGGTCGGCCTGGCACTGATCGTCTTCCCGAAACTCGCCCTCGGCCTGTCCGGCTTCGAGACCGGCGTCGCCGTGATGCCGCACGTCCAGGGCGATGCCGGGGACACCGAGGAGAAGCCGACGGGACGCATCCGGGACACCAAGAAGCTGCTGACCACGGCCGCCGTCATCATGAGCGGCTTCCTGATCACCACCAGCTTCATCACCACCCTGCTGATCCCGGAGAAGGAGTTCAGGGCCGGCGGCCAGGCCAACGGCCGCGCCCTCGCCTACCTCGCCCACGAGTATGTCGGCGGCGGCTTCGGCACGGTCTACGACGTCTCCACGATCGCCATCCTGTGGTTCGCCGGCGCCTCTGCGATGGCGGGCCTGCTCAACCTCATGCCGCGCTATCTGCCCCGCTACGGCATGGCCCCGCACTGGGCCCGCGCCGTGCGCCCGATGGTCATCGTCTTCACCCTGGTCGCGTTCCTGGTGACCTGGATCTTCGACGCTGACGTGGACGCACAGGGCGGCGCCTACGCCACCGGTGTGCTCGTGCTGATCACCTCGGCCGCCATCGCGGTGACCATCGCGGCTCACAAAGCGGGGCAGCGTGGCTGGACCATCGGCTTCGGCGTGATCGCGGCGGTGTTCGTCTACACGACCGTCGTGAACGTCATCGAGCGCCCGGACGGTGTGAAGATCGGTGCCTGCTTCATCGCCGGCATCATCCTGGTGTCACTGCTGTCCCGCCTTGCTCGCGCCTTCGAACTTCGTGTCACACATGTCGAGCTGGACGACATGGCGGAGCGGTTCGTCCGGGACATGGCCCACCGCCGCATCCGTTTCATCGCGAACAAGCCGGGCCTGCGGGACAAGGCCGAGTACCGCGACAAGGTCGAGCAGATCCGCAACGACAACGACATCCCGGACTCGGAGGACTTCGTCTTCGTCGAGGTCACGGTCACCGACCCCTCCGAGTTCGAGGCGAGCCTGACCGTGCGCGGCGAGGTCCTGCACGACCGCTACCGCGTTCTGACCCTGGAGTCCGCCTCCGTACCCAACGCGCTCGCCGCTCTCCTCCTCCACGTCCGCGACACCACCGGCTGCACCCCGCACGTCTACTTCGAGTGGACCGAGGGCGGCCCGTTCGCCAACTTCCTGCGCTTCTTCCTCTTCGGCCAGGGCGAGGTCGCCCCCGTCACCCGCGAGGTCCTGCGCGAAGCGGAACCGGATCGCGAGCGCCGCCCGCGCGTCCACACCGGCTGACCGGGCACCCACGTAAGGATTCCGTCAGGATCCACTCCTCTGCCGTCAAGGCCCCGTCAGCGCCGGTCGCCGGACCCGGCAGGGCCGCCTAGCGTCGGCTCTGTGCAGCGGAACGGACCAAGGGGCCCGGCCGGCGACCGCCACTGGCGCGGCAGCGCCCGGCTCGCGGTGAGCTGCGCACTGCTGTTCTGCGGCATGGCGCTGCTCGTCGACTGGGATGCGGGAAGCCTTACCGCGCTGCGCGGTCTGCTGTGGGTCGCGGTGTCCGCCGCGGTGGGTGCCGTCCTGCTGCCGCCCCGGGTGAGCGCCGGCCCCGGCTGGCTGGCGGTCCGCACGCCCTGGCGCCGCCACGTCGTCCACACCGACGCGCTGACGGCCGTACGGCAGTACGACGGCGTCTCCTCCCACCTGGTCCTGCGCGACATCCACGGCCACCGTCTGGAACTCGACCCCCGAACCCTCACGGCCAACCCCCTGCTCTGGCACGAACTGGACACGGGTGTCCACCGCTCCCTCGAGCGCGGCACGCTGCGCCACGGAACGGACGTTCTGGAGCGACTGGGTCACCGCATCGACGACGAAACGATGCAGGCGGTACTTCGTGTGTCGGGGCTTTCCTGACGGCGCTCCGGGCCGTCCGGAAGGAGGACGTGGTGCACGACGCCGATGCCGCTCTGCCCGTCGTCGAGGGTGTGACCGGGGAAGGCGCGCCCCAGGTGGCCGTCGCGGTCGGACAGCCGACGGCAGTCCATGCGTTCAACGCGACCCTGCCGTGGCCGAGTTCGGCGACAGCCTGCCGCCGCGCGTGTCGGGGAACTTGATGAAGACGTACCGCATCTCGGTGATACGCCGCTGCAGGTCCTCCACAGAGGGCCCGGGGCCGCCGGCCACGGCCTTCTGACCCTCGGCGGAAAGACGTTCGACGAGTTCATCCATGGGTGGCTCCTCCATGACTTCTACGGGCTTCCTTACGGGTGCCGTGCTCGGGCCGGTCAGCCGGCCGACTGCTCCATCTGCCGGCGCAGACTCCTGGGGCGCATGTCGACCCAGACCTCTTTCACGTACTCGAGTTTCACGTACTCGAGTTTCACGTACTCGAGACACTCCTCCTTGGAGCCGACGGTCCCCGTCTCCTTCCAACCCGCGGGAACGGCGAGGTACTGCGGTCACAGGGAGTACTGCTCCTCGTCATTGACGAGAACCTTCAACTCATTTGCTTCCATTGACGTTCTCCAGCCTGTGCTGTCGGGGGCGCGTTTTGGTGCCTTGTGCCACGTGGTCTAGATGAAGAGCCAGTGCGCTTCCTGCTTGCGGCGCTGCTCGTAGGCGAGGATCTGGTCCCGGTGCGAGAGGGTCCATCCGATGTTGTCCAGACCCTCCATCACGGAGTTCTTCTTGAAGGGGTCGACGTCGAAGTGGAAGACCTGTCCGTCTTCGGTCGTCACGGACTGGGTCGGCAGGTCGATGTGCAGCCTCGGCGCCGCGCCGCTGGTCAGGGCGCCGAAGATCGCGTCGACTTCCGACGCCTCCAACCTGACCGGAAGAATGCTGCTGTTGAAGCAGTTGTTGTGGAAGATGTCCGCGAAGCCCGGGGCGACGATGCACCGGAATCCGTACTCCCGCAGCGACCACGGCGCGTGCTCGCGGGAGGAGCCGCAGCCGAAGTTCTCGCCCGCCACGAGAATTCTCGCGCCCTCGAAACGCGGCTGGTTGAGCGGGAATTCGGGATTCGGTGTGCGGCCGTCCCCGAGGTAGCGCCAGTTCGCGAACAGGTGCTGGGCGAAGCCGGTGCGGCGAATCGACTTGAGGAACCGGGCCGGGACGATGTCGTCCGTGTTGACGTTGGACCGCATCAGCGGCACCGCGGTGCCCTGATGGCCCGCCGTCGTGCCCTGGCGTCCGCTTCTCGGCGTGGCGCAGGCCTGCGCGAACCCACAGGCGGCCGGGCGCACGCTGGCCGAGAGCCTGGCGGCGGCCGAGACCTGGAGCGCACCGGGCGCCGTCGGCGCCGTCCACCTCTGGACGGGCGTCGCGCTCACGGGCCCGGCGGCACTCGGTCATCTGCGGACCGCGGTACGTGTGCTCGCCGGCACGGCAGCCCGCGGACGGTACGCGCGAGCGCTGGCCGAGCTGGCCTCCGCCCTGCTCGACGCCGGCCGGCCGGCGCAGGCGCGGCGCCTGCTGGACGAGGCCGTCGCGGTCGGCCGGGCCACCGGGGAGCGTTCGGTCCCGCGTGCCGAGGAGGTCGCCGCCCGGTTCGCCGCGCTGCCCCGGACGAATCGGGCGCGGCCGAGCCCGGCTCACCGTCTGACGCGCGTAGAGCTTTCGGGTCCTCACCGGCGGCCGCTCCTCTGCCGTGAACGGCCTCCGGCACTACTTGCGCATCCCCGGCATTCAGTCGGCCCCGCCGGGGCCACACCGGTACAGCGTCTGGGCGGCTGTTCCTTCCCCAGTGGGTGCCGGGCGGCCCGGGACGGCAGGGGTCCTGCCGGTGGGGTCCGCGACGGCAGGGGTGGCGCCGGTGGGGTCCGTGCCGCCGTAGGCGGCGGCCGGGACGCGGGTGCAGGCGGACCGGACCCAGTCGGTGATCTGCGTGGCGGCCGTGGTCTCGTCGGCGCCGCCGAACAGGGCGCCCATGCCGCGGCCGCCGCCCACCAGCACGTACCGCAGCTTGCCGGAAGAGACCCACTGCCGGAACTGCCCCTGGGTCGGGAACGGCACCCTGCCGCTGAAGCCACCGAGCGGCAGGACGGGGGCGCCGGTGGCGAGGATGTACGGAGAGGCCGCGTTCCAGCTGGTGGTGGCGAAGACGTACGTGGCCGAACCCCGGTGCGCGGTGGTGTAGTCGAGCAGTTTCCGCTGGGCCGGGTTCAGTCCGCCGTCCTGGCTGAGGACGCTGACGCCGCCCATGCCCTGGCGGCTCGCCTCCTTGCCCCGGCTCGCCCGGTCGCCGCCTGCCAGGCCGTTGCCCCAGGGCAGGGCACCCATCCGGCCGCCCGCCAGGTTCACCGAGCCGTGGCCGCGGTTCGTGGCGGACGGGCCGACCGCGCCCATGCCGGAGCTGCCGGACGAGGGGTTGAAGACCTGCACGGCCCATGCGCTCGGCGCGATCAGCACGGCGGCCAGGGACGCGGCCAGCCCGGCGAGGGCGAGCCGGCCGCCGTGCGGGGAACGACCGGAACGGGACGACGCCAGCAGCACGACGGCGGTGAGGCCGAGCACCCCCACCCCGGGCGCCAGCCACGGCAGGAACGACGGGAACTGCCCGGCGAGGTACGCGCTCCAGATCGCCGTCGCCGCCACCGCGCCCGGCAGCGCCCATGCCCGGCGGCCGCCGGCCCGGTGGGCGCGCCACATCAGCACGATGCCACCGCCGGTGAGCGCGGCGAGCGGTACCGCGATCACGCCCATGTAGTAGGTGTGGCCGGCGACGCTGCCCGCGCTGAAGACGAGGAAGAACGTGGCCAGCCAGGTTCCCCACAGCAGGAATCCGGTACGGATCCGGTCGGTGCGCGCCTTGCCCCGGCGCCACAGCAGACCGCAGACGACGGAGACGGCGGCGAACGGGTAGAGCCAGCCGGTCTGCGAGGCGAGCGAGGTGCCGAACATCTTCGACCAGCCGTTCTGGTCACCGCCGAAGCCGCCACCGGCCCGGCGCCCTCCGCCGGCCCGGTATGCGGCGCCCGCCCGCGTTCCGGCGGCCTGCGCGGCTGCCGGGCCCCAGGCACCCGCACTGCCCCGCGCACTCGGTGCGCCCTGGGTGCCGACGGCCTGGCCGGCCTGCTGCCGGGAGCCGCCGTGCCCGCCGCCGTTCTGCGTCGCGCTGACGCTGCCCGTGGACGCCGCGCTGATGCCGAGCGAGGCGAAGCGGTTCAGGAAGTTGTAGCCGACCACCATGCTGAACGCGGAGTTGTTGGTGGTGCCATCCACGTATGGCCGGTCCCCGGCCGGGGTGAGGGTGACGGCCAGCATCCACGACGCCGACACGGCGGTCATCACCAGTGCGGACAGGCCGAGGTGCGCCAACCGCCTGCGCAGCGTGATCGGAGCCGACGTCAGATACACCAGGGCGAGCGCGGGGAGCACCGCCCAGGCCTCCAGCATCTTGGCCTGGAAGCCGAGTCCGACCCACACACCGGCGAGCAGCAGCGGGCGCAGCCGGCCGTCCCTGGCGGCACGCTGGGTGGCCTCGGCCGCCAGCAGCAGGCACAACGTGAACGCGGGGTCCTCGACCCCGGTGCGGAAGAGACCGACGGCCACCGGCGTCAGCAGGAACGCCGTGTCGGCGATCAGTGCCGCGTTGACGCCGGCCCAGCGGCTCACCAACCGGTGCAGGACCAGCAGGCTGGCCACTCCTTCGAGGACCTGGGGAAGGATGAGCGCCCACGGATGGAATCCCAGGATCCGGGCACTGAGCGCCTGGGGCCACAGGAATCCGGGCAGTTTGTCGAGAGTAATGGAGTTCCCGGGGTCGAAGGAGCCGTAGAAGAAGGCCTTCCAGCTCTTCGTCATGCTGCGGACGGCGTCCGCGTAGAACGTGTGGTACTGACTGTGGTCGATCCCCCAGGCGTAGAGCAGGGCGGCGAGCACAGTGATGGCCAGCAGCACCGGACGCGCGTACGCGGGCTGGTCCACCGGCGATCTCCAGGGTGCTCGGCGACCGGTGCCGGTGGGGGCGGTCGGGGCGAGGACTGTCGTAGCCATGCACAGCAGTGTTCGATGACGCGCGGGCCCGCCAGGCCGGAACAGGCCGGTTCAAGGAAATTCTCATGAAAACTGGGAAGACTCTTTAACCGGATCGGGTGAGATTTCAATCTGTGGAGTGCTTTTTCTTACCCACCGGATGGACCACCGCGCATGGACACGCGCTCACAGGAATTCCACAGCAGCCGCACAACAGCCGCCCCTGGCGCCTGGCGAGGAGCACCGCCACGCCGGCACGGCGCCGGGCCTTCCGGATCGGCTGACCTGCACCTCCCCGTGGCCTGAACCGTCGGCCTGCGCGCGCTGAGCGCCCGATTCCCGCCAACACCCGGCAGGCCGGCCGGTCTTGAAACGCACGGCCGTCCGGAGCGCCACGGGTGACGATCCGATTGCGCACGGGCGGAACCGGGCAGGACCACGCGCGGTTACCCACGGTTGCCCCAGCCCCTGAAATGGATTCCGCGCGGCGGCCCGTATTCGGCCCATTCCGCGGCCAGGTTGGCGGATAAGTGTCATTGCCCCGCAAAAACGTCAACTGTAGGGTGATCTTCACGCAGGAACACCCGTTCGAGGTGTCTTCGTGGACCGAAAAGAGGCGCCTGAATGACCTCTGCCGGGCTGCACGGCCGTGAGACCGAGATGGCGCGGCTCATCGCTCTGATCGAGTCGGCGGCCGCGGGAATCCCCGCCGTGGTGGTGGTCCGCGGCGAGCCCGGCATCGGCAAGTCGGCGTTGCTGGGCGCGTTCGGCCGCCTCGCCGCGGACACCGGGTTCCAGGTGGGCGCCGCGCCGGTCCGCCGCACTCCGGACCGTCCCCTCGCGACGGCCGAAGTGGCCCTCACGTCGCTGGAATCCACACACCGGGCGCGGACGGGGGCCGAAAGTCCCCCTGCCGCGCGGTTGCTTGACGAGTTGCTGGACAGGTTCGCCGCGCACACCGCACGCGGCCCGGTGCTGCTGTGTCTGGACGACGCGCCCCGCATGGACGAGTGGTCGACGCGCTGGCTGCGCGCCGTCTCGGAGGCGGAATGGCCCTCCCCCTCGATCATCGCGCTGTCGGAGACGGCCGTCGACGTCGGCCTGGGGCAGCCTCCCGTCGGCGAGCTCGCCTGGCGGGCGGAGCAGTTGGATCTCGGCGGGCTGTCCCCCGCGGCGCTCGTCCAGCTGGCGGCGGCACGGCAGAAGACCGCCCTCGGCGAGGAGTCCGCGGCGGTCTGCCACGAGCTGACCGGCGGCAATCCGCGACTGCTGCTGTCGCTGCTCGACGGCCATGCCGGTGGCGCGCCCACCGCGGGGGAGCTGCGTGCCGCAGGGGAGCGTGCCGCGCTGCCGGGAAGCGCACGCTGGCTCGGCGGCCTCGGACCGGACGCGCTGGCCCTGGCCCAGGCCGTCGCCGTGCTCGACCAGGACGCCGAGATCTCCCTGGCCGCACAGCTCGCGGAGCTGACGCCGGAGCAGACGTTGCCGCCCCTCGACGAACTCGTCCGGCACGGGGTGCTGGCCAACCGCACGCCCCTGACCTTCCGCCATCCGCTGCTGGGGAACATGGTGCGCGGGGCGATCCCGGTGGGGTCCCGGACCGCGCTGCATCTGCGAGCGGCCGAGATCCTGCGGGACGGCCACTTCGACGCGACCAAGGTCGCCCGGCATCTGATGGCCGCGGGACCGATGGACCTCAACTGGACGCTGCGCCCGCTGATGGCCGCGGCCCGGCGCCTGGCACGCGCCGGCCGGGCCGAGGAGGCCGCGCAGCACCTGCGGCGGGTGCTGCGGGAGAAGCTGCCGCCCCGGGTCCGCTCGGCCGTGCGGTGCGAGCTGGCCGAACTGGACGAGTTCGTGGACCCCTCGGGAACGGAGCGCCGGCTGGAGGAGGCGCGGGCGGAGGCCGGGGACCCGGAGTCCGTGACCGGCTGCGCGATGGCCCTGGCCGGTCTCCTCGCCCGGGGCGGGCGCCCCGCCGACGCGGTGGCGGTCCTGGACGACACCGCGGGCCAGCTGGGCGCGGACGCCGCGGCGCAGGTGTGGCGGCTGCGGGCGCACAAGGAGTTCATCTGTCTCGACGGCCCCGGCTGGCTGTCGCGCGCGCTCAAACCGCCGTACGAGCTGACCGGTTCCCGGCCGGCCACGCCCGAGGCCGGCCGGGAACTGGCCGCGTTGCGTGCCGCACGTGCGGTGGCCGACGGTGCCGGCCGGATGACGGCCGTGCGGCAGGCCCGCATCGCCCTTGCCGGTGGCCGGGAGCGTACCCAGCGCTGTGTGTGGCACGGCTGTACGGCCCTCATCCACGCCGACGAACTGGCCGAGGCGTGGACGCACTGCAGCGGGCTCCGTCCGGTCGCCGGAGCCCTTCCCGGACGGTGGGAGCACGTCACCGCCGAGCTGCTGCGGGGCCGTATCTGCCGGATACGCGGCGACCTGCACGGGGTGCTCGACGCGCTGGCCCCGCTCACCGGCCTGCTCGGCGCGGCCGCCGGCCGGGGTCACCTGCTGGGGGCGCTCGGCATCGCGGCGCTGGTCGAGGCGCACGCGTTGCGCGGCGACGCCGACACCGCCCTCGGCCTGCTGGCCGACTGCGGCCTGGACGGCGACGTACCGGTGCGTCAGGACACGGTGACCGTCCTCGTCGCCCGGGCGGTCGCCCGGGAGAGCGCCGGTGACCTGGCGGTCGCCGTGCAGGACTGTCTGGCGGCCGGCCGGCTGCTGGCCGACTGCGGTGTGCGCAACCCCGCCGTGGCACCGTGGCGTTCGCACGCCGCCCGGATGCTCACCGCACTGGAGCAGCCGGCGCAGGCCGCCCGGCTGGCCGCGGCCGAACTGGCGGACGCCCTGCGATGGGGCACCCCGCGCACGGTCGGCACCGCCCGGCACGCGCTCGCCGTGGCGAACTCGGCGACATCCGGTGAACCGGATGACTCGAATGACTCGAATGACTCGCGGGACTCCGACCACGCCGACGGCACCGATGCCGTCGCCGCCGCCGTGGATCTGCTGGCCGCCTCTCCGGCCCGGCTAGAACTCGCCGTCGCCCGGCTCGACCTGGGCGTGGCGCTCAGCGGGGCGGGCCGTCACGACGCGGCGCGCCGTGAGCTCGCCGCCGCGCTCGCCCTGGCCGAGGCGTGCGGGGCCCGGCCGCTGGCGGAACGGATCAGGACCGCCCGCAAGCAGGCCGACGCGGCCGGCGCCGAGCCCGGCCTGGAACGGCTGCTGGCCGTCCTGACCCCCCAGGAGCTCAAGATCCTGGTCCTGGCCAGGGAGGGATACACCAACCGGGAGATCTCCAAGAGGCTGTTCGTCACGGTGCGGACGGTGGAGTTCCATCTGTCCGGCGCCTATCGCAAGCTCGGCATCTCGGGGCGGCGCCAGCTTCCGGAGATCGTGCCCTCGGCCGCCCGCCCGGCGCGGCCCTGACCACCGCCGGCGCCGAAGGACAGACTGCCGGAGCGAGAGGGCGGCGGCGTCCCGGCCTTGGCCGGCCCCGGCCTTGGCTGCTCCCGTCCCTGGCCGGTCCCGCACTGGCACGTCGGCCCTCAGTGCGCCCCGCCCGCCCACTCCGCGCCGAGCCGGGCCCACTCCGGCGCGTCGCCCTCCGGTTCGTTCACGACGTACCGCTCGAACGCGTCGACCGCCGAGACTCCGTGCACCGTCTCGACCGTGCACGCCGCCAGGTGGCACAGCAGCGCCCGGTCCACCGGCTTCAGGCCCATGCGGTTCAGGTGGATGTACAGGTAGTTGACGATCAGGCGGAAGGAGGCGAACCACTGGTCGTCGGTGACGAAGTCGTCATGCCCGTGGTCCGACCGCAGCAGCCGGTGGAAGTCGGTGACCTGGCGGGTCGGCATGCGCGGCGCGATCGCCGCTCCGTGCATCGACACCTCGCCGGACGCCAGCAGCGGACGGGCGGTGTGCTGATGGCGCCGCACGGTCTCGGCCCATTCGGAGACGAACGGCAGGGCGGCGCCGTCCGGGGCGGTCCCCGCCAGCGTGGCCTCCACCGCCCGCAACCGGGCTGTCAGCGCGGGGCGTTGGCGCCGGTACCGCTCGTCGAACCGCTCCCGGTACCCGCCCGGGTCGCCGGTGCGGGAGAGGAAGGCGTCCGCGTGTGATCTGAGCGAGAGGAATCCGCGCGCGATGGGGGCGTCGTCCCGGTGGAACGGGATGGCCGTCTCGGCGACGGTGGTCCACATCAGGTCCAGGGCGAGCACCGGCAGGGCGGCTCGGCCGCGCAGGTGCGCGTACATGCGGAAGGCCATGTCGTTGGTGTCGGAGAGGAAGTCGGCGAGCAACTCGGACGCCCGCATCGAGCCCAGCACCGGCAGCCGGTGGTCGTAGGGCTGCTCCCGCACGGTGTTGTCGGGCACCCAGGGGCGCACGGGGCCCGGTTCCATCTCCAGCCGCGCGAGCCGGCGGTGCACCGGCTCGAGTTCCGCCTCGTCCAGTCGGGCGCGGGAGGGACGCTCGCGCAGGTACGCCGCCAGCGTGCCGGTCACCGTCGGGCGCACGGTGCGTTCCCAGTCCGCGGACGTGGTACGGAAGTTCAGGCGCAGGTGCGGGCCGCGCAGCCAGTGCCGGCCGAACCAGCCGCGGGCGACGGCGTCGCCGACCGCCTCGAAGGCGGGACGCACCGCGTCGAGCACCAGGTCCGGTTCGGTGGACTCGTCGTGGTGGTGCACGTGGATGCTGTGCCACCGGGACTCGGCCGGGGTCATGACGCGGTCGCCGCCTCGGGCAGGTCGGAGAGCACCCGGCCCACCAGGAAGCGCAGTTGGTTCTCCTGCCACAGCGTCAGGCCCAGCCGGTTGTTGACCAGATGGGCGCAGCGCAGCAGCACCAGGCTGGTGGCCGGGTGGGCGGTGCCGGCCAGGTTGAGCGGTGCGGCCAGCGGCGAGTCGGCCCACTGCGAGGCGAAGCCACCGCTGTCCTCCAGGGTGTGCAGCGCCTCACGCAACCGCCGCACGGACGCCGCCCAGTACGCCCGCTGGCCCCTGTCCCCTCCTTCGCGTGTCCCCTGCCAGGCGCGCAGGGCACGGCGGCGCAACTGCGGCCCCTGTACGCGGTACCGCTCCTCGACGTCCGGGGCCTCGGGTCCGCTGCCGAAGGGCAGCGGGGGCCCGCCGTGCCGGGCCCACTGCTCGCGCACCTCGTCGCACAGTGCGAACACGCCGACGACGAGGTCGAAGGCGAGCAGGGCGCGCTGGTCCACGGTGGTCCCGGCGGCGACCACGGACAGTGCGAGCTCGCTGGACTCGTGGAAGTGGCGTTCCACGGCGGCCACGGCCGGTCCGTACCCGTAGTCGCCGTGCTCCCGCTCATAGGGCAGGAGTTCGACGCTGTTGTTGGGGCGGACGGCCTGGTCGTGACCGGACCTGCCTTCCAGGCCGGCCAGCCCCCGGGCCACCTCGGCGAAGCGCGAGCGGTCGACCACGTCCGCCGACGGCGTCCGGGCCAGGAAGGCGCGGACCTGCTCCAGCAGGCGCTTCTCCACCAGCGTCCGGTCGTCCTCGTGCCGGGGCAGCAGCCGCAGGCGCACGTGCGGGCCGCCTTCCCAGTACCGCAGGAAGAACCAGCGCTGTACCACCCGGGCGTCGGTCAGTTCACGCACCAGCGGGCGGACGCAGCCGGTCAGCAGGGCGTCCTGGTCCGTGTCGTAGAAGATGTGCGCGCACACCCAGTCGGCGCCGTCGGCCGCCGCGGGGTCCAGCGGCTCATGCCCGTGGGACATCGTGTCCTCCGTTGATCTCGATGACGTACTCGGTCACCCGGGAGCCGTGGGCCCCGTGGTGGGGGAAGTCGGACGGGTCGGGCAGCGCCTCCTGGAGGAAGAGCACCTGGTCCCGGTTGCCGAGAAGCCGCTCGAAGACACCGACCAGCAGCGGGTTGGCGAAATCGACGTAGAGGGGTTTGCGTGACTTGACGCGCCAGACGCTTCCCTCGACCACGGAGGCCGGGTCCAGGGCCCGTACGAAGCAGCGCGTCGGCATGCCGTGCGTGCCGAGCCACTCGGCCAGCCTCAGCAGATGGCGGCGATCGCCCTCGGCCGGGGCACGCACCGGCACCGAGCTTGCCGGGAACACCCACTGGCGGCGGCTGACGGTCACCTCGCCCATCACCACGCGGGGTTCGGCGAGCAGGCCGTCCACGGCGTCCAGCGAGGTGTCCCCGAACATCCGCCGGCCGGGGATCAGCAGGTTCGACGTCGTGCCGAACGCCTGCAACAGCAGCCGGATCGCCGGGGGCAGCCACAGTTCCGCGATCAGGTTCGGGTGGACGGGCCGCACCTCGGCGTCGCGGCTGTGCGAGCGCAGGGTCAGCAGCCCCCGGGCCGGGTCGTGCCGCACCTCCAGATCGGCCAGGGGTATCCGTCCGCCGGGACCGCGCAGGCTGCGTCCCTCCGGGTAGTCGATCTCGTTGGCGAGGAGCGAGGTGCGCAGTCCGACGTTGCTGCCGAAGTGACGGCAGGTGTCGGCGAGGAGCACACCGTCGGCCGGTCCCGGCCGGTCCGGCGCGGCGCCGGCACCCGCCTGGGCGAGCAGGCGGGCGATGCGGTCCCGCCCGCGGCCGTGCCCGGAGTTCACCGCGTTCACCACGAAACGGGGGGCGTCCTCGGTGCCGTGGGGCTGGCCGTAGAAGGCCACCGAGTCCGGTGCGCGCATCCACGACGGCCAGTCGGCCGCCAGGGCGGCCAGGCGGGCCCGGTCCACCTCCACCGTGTCCGCGCCCCCGGCCGGCGGGAGCGCGGCTGCGCACAGCTCCTCCCGCGCGCGGGCGAGGGCACGGACCCGCGGCAGGCGGTGACCGGTGAGCGCGCGGTAGCCATGGGTGCCCATGCTGAGCAGCGGGGGCAGGCCGGGATCCTCGCGCAGCCACTGCTGGACCGCGCGGTGGAACGTCAGCAGCGGTACGGTCGCGCCGGGCTCGAAGTGCTCGGCGAACGCGTCGGCCAGCGCCACCCGCCCGGGCAGCGCCGGGTCCAGCAGCGCGTACAGGCGGCGCACGGTGTCCAGGTCGCGCAGGACCGGGGCCCAGACGCGCCGGTCGGGACCGGCGGGCGCGGTGGTCAGCACCGCGTTCTCGACGAAGGTGTTCTTGGCGGGCAGGTCGAGGCCGTCGGTGCCGGTCAGTTCCGCCACCTGTGCGGAGACCCGCCGCAGGCCTGCCTCTACGGCGCGCAGGCGGCGCAGGCGCTCCTCGGGGTCGGTGAGTCGGGGGTAGCCGTCGAGGTGGGCGGCGACGGCGTCCAGTCCGGCGCGGACACCGGCCAGTTGGGGGCCGGCGGCCTCGGTCCAGGCGCGCAGGGCGCCGAGCGGGTCCAGGTCCTGGTCGGCGAACGGCCGTACGGTCTCCAGCAGTCCGAGCTCCACCAGGCGCGCCACGTAGTCGGCGGCACGGGGCAGCGGGCTGCCGGTGCGCGTGGCCACCTCCGCCACCGTTGCGGCTCGGGTGCGGTCCGTCTCGGTGACCGCGTCCACGCACACCTGGACGGCCGGGGTGGCCGCGATCGCGCGCAGGGGCTCCTCGGGACCGGGGCCGAGGAACTCCCAGCGGTCCCCGGCCCGCACGGCACTCGGATTGAGCCGCAGCCCGAGCCCCGCCGCCACCGCGGGGTGCCGGCTCAGCTCGCGGACGATCTGCTGCACCAGCCAGACGTTGATCTCCACCACGCTGCGGACCGTCAAGTCCGGAGCGGGACCGCCCGGTTCACCGGTGCTCCAGTGCGTGAGCCCGCTGACCGTGAAGGTGCTGAACGGGGTCGTCTTCACGGTGATCCGGGCCAGGTACTTGGCGAGCCGCTGCGCCAGGCCGCGGTCGGGTGGCGTCTCGTCGGGCCGGGCGAGCCACTTGCCCAGCTGCTCGTGGAGCACCGGGCTGCTGAGCACCAGCCCGTGCCGGACGGCGGGGTCGGCGACCGCCTTGCGGAGCAGGGCGTGCCCGGCCCGGGTGTGGTGGTCGAGGAGGTCGTCCAGCCGTGCCGTCGCCCGGCCCAGTTCGGCGGTGCGGCGCAGCCAGTCCCGTACCGCCTGTTCGAGGGATGGTGGCAGCAGCGCGCGGACGTCGTCGTTCCAGCAGCGGGCGTTGAGCGGCCGCCGGTTGTGCACCGCCCGGCGCAGCGCGACGAGTTGGGGTTTGCCGGTGCCGGCGGTGCCGATGAGGCGGTACAGCTCGTCCGACAGCTGTTCCGTGGCGGACGTCAGGGCGCGCTCCCCCGCCAGGACCGTGCCGATCTGCCGCCACAGGTCCGGGGAGCGCAGCTCGTCCAGCGTCGCCGCGGGCAGTCCGCCGACGCGCACGCCGAGCGTGTCCGGGGTTGAGAAGTCCTCTGTCATGGCTCCAGTCGCCGGGTCACGGGAACGGATGGGGGTGGGGGTTGACGTCGGCCGGGCCCAGCGGCGCGGGCCGGTGGCCCAGCCGGGCGGGCAGGTCCAGCAGCCGGGGCAGCCCGTGGGTGCGGCGCATCCGGTGGCCGAAGGTCATCGGCAGCAGTCCGGGAACGATCACCTTGGCACAGGCCAGGCGGCCCGCCCGGTGTTCGTCGGTGGTCTGGTCGACGACGACGACGTCCAGGCCCAGGGCGGTGAAGCGTTCGACGCACTCGGCCAGGTCGGCCCGCAGGTCGCGGCCGCGGGGCCGGCAGTCGGCCCGGTGGAAGGCCTCCTCGACGGGCCGGCCCACCGGGTCGCCCATCAGGAAGTCGAACCGGTCGAACGCGGCGGGATGGCAGTAGAGCAGGGCGTGGTCCCGCATGTCCCGGACCAGTTCGGGGTCGGCCACCATGCGGGTGATCCGCTCGTGTTCCGTGCGGTGGGCGGATCTGTTCCAGCCGAGGTTGGCGGCCAGTTCCAGCATGCCGTTCAGTACGGCCCGTTCGGGGTCGAAGTGGGCTCCGGCCGCGCACACCGCGGCGGGCTCGGCGCCGGGCGCGGGGTGCACCGCCATGACCCAGGCCGTGGGGATGCCGTGGTCGGGGGTGGTGGCGTACGCCATGACGTGGTGGCCGCCGTCCTGCCGGATCCGCTCGGCCAGTACGGCGATCCGCGGGTCGGCGACGGTGGCGAGGTCGATCCTGGGCACGGGCAGCCGCGCGTACCAGGTCAGCAGGAACGCGTCGCGCTCGGCGAGTTCGATCAGCCCGTGCAGCGCCGCCTCCTCCAGACAGCCGCCCAGGGCGCACCCGTTGGACACCTCGTAGGCGAGCGGGCGGGCGAGGGGGTTGCCGTGCCGGGTGCGGTAGTAGGCGTAGTCCTCGGGGACGAGCACCGGGGCGTTGCGGCCGAGGGAGTGGCCCCATACCCAGGTCAGTTCGGCGTCGGGGTCGAACGGCGGGTAGGGGAAGCCCGGCTCGGCGTACCGTTCGGGCGGGTAGAGCCCCAGGTCGGCCGGGTGGACGGCCTGGTCGGCGACCTCCCGGTGGGCGGCGCGGACCACGGAGCGCCGGCCACCGGGGCGGGCTCCGCCGAGCCGCTCCAGCGCCTCGGCGAGCGCCGTGCGGGCGCAGCCGGCGTAGTCGAGGTCGCGGCCGAATCCGGCCTCCTCCTCCGCGCCGGGCAGGTGCACGGGGGCGGACACCATGGGGTAGCGGTAGTCGGTGCGCACGTCGAGCTGCCGGATCACCCCGGTGCGTCCGTCGACGTAGGTGCGCACCAGCAGGTCCCAGTCCTCGGCCAGGTCGCGCATCCGGTAGGTGTCCGGGTCCGGTTTGGGGCGGGGGGTGGCCATGAGCAGGGGCGGCCCGTCCGGGGGCAGCCCGCCGCAGTGCGGGCACGAGGGGTCGGGCAGGAAGGGGTGGACGTCGACCGTCATGCGGGTCAGCGAGAGGACGGCGACGGCGCGCAGCGTGCGCGCGGTGGCGGGATCCGCGAGGTCGGCCGTGACGAGGGAGGCCGCCACCTCGCAGGCCCAGCCCGACAGGACCGGTGTGGCCCGGTCGGCGAGCAGATCGGCGAACCGCTCGCGCAGGGCCGCCCGCGGGCTGTCCGGGCCGAGGGCCCGGTCGCGCCGTACGTCGGCGCAGTGGGCGCAGCCCGGCTGGTCGGGGAGGACGAGCGGGCCGACGACGAGGTTGCCGAGCTCCGTGCGGACCGCCAGCCGGGGCAGGTCGGGCCGGACGGGCGTGGTGCCAGGACTCCAGGCGTCGTCGGCGGTGACGACAGCGCCGCAGGCGGGGTCGGTTGCGGGCACGAGCCGGTGGGTCCGGGAGACGGCGGTCCGGAGCGCGTCGGCGAGCAGTCCCTTGCCCAGCACGGCGGCGGCGGGTCGGGAGGTCGGTGCCGTGGCGGCTTCGGTCAACGTCTCCTCCTTCGGCGGGGGTGTGCTTCGGCGGCGGGGCCGGTGGGTGACGGTGCCCCGGTGCCGTGTCCGGCGGGCTCGGGCCCACCGGACACGGCGGTGCCGACCGGGGTCAGCAGCAGCAACAGGAGCAGCAGCTCGCGGGCGTGCCGGTCGAGGTGCAGTTGGACGCGCCGATCTCGACCATGGCGTGGCCGACGTTGACCGACTCCAGGCTCGCGCCCGGCGAGGTGGGCAGTACCTGAAGCTCGTCCGCGCTCAGGTCGGCGAGGTCGAGCACGAGGTTCGACTCCATCGGGTCTCCTTTCTCCAGGATGCTGGCTGGACCGCTTTCGGTCCGTGAGCCACTGTCGGGCGTTCGCCGGTCCGAGGTCTTCACGGTGCGACCGCAGAATCGACCGCAGGAACCCGGGGGCCGGACCGCAGGACCGCAGAACCGTCACCAGATGAGCGGCGGTTCGTACTGGGCGGTGGGCCTGCGGCGTCCGAGGACGAGCGTGAAGACCGGCACGACGTCCCGGTCCGCCCCGGTCAGGGTCCTGACGTCGGCGTCGTCGTATCCGTTGGTGACCCGCGCGGACACTCCGGCGGCCGCGGCGAGGACGCTGATGCGCTGGGCCACGACACCGGCCTCCTGGTGCAGCACGCGGTAGCCGCGAGCGCCGAACCACCGTTCCCCCGCCTGCCGGTCGACGCTCAGGAACACGATCGCGTTGGCCTTCGCCGCGTTCACCGACGGGGTCCGCTCGCAGAGCATGGACACCACCGCCGGCCAGTCGGGTGCCGGCTGTGCCACCAGCGCCGGTGACGGGTCCATCCGGTAGAGGCCGGCGGGCAGGCCGGCCACGCCGAGTACGAGGACGTGACAGTCCACCAGGGGCCGCAGGGCGGCGGGGGCGTGGTCCGAGGGGACCGGCTCCAGGGCGTGGCGGAGCAGCAACTGCATGCCGTCGAAGGGCAGTTCGCAGGGCTGCGGCAGGAACATTCGGCCCCCGGAGTCGCGTGCCCTGAGGGCGTCGGCGAGTTCCACGTGCGCCGGGGCGGCCGCGTCGTCGAGCGGCACCGGTGCCGGGCAGCCGGCGGGAGCGGGGACGTGGAACGCCTCTTCGTCGACGGGGGCGGACGAAACGGGCTCGCCGCGGGCGGCACGGTCCAGTGCGCGGAGCCCCGCCCACAGCCGGGAGTCGGTCCGGTTGCGCCGTACGTGGTGGGGTTCGAGGGCGGGCAGCGGATCGCCGTCGTCCGCGTCGGCCGGGGGCGCACCGACGGGATGCCGGGCCGAGAGGTCGACGACGGCGAAGGCGGCCTCCTCGTCGCCGTCCACGCCGACGGCACGGTGCACCACGTCGGCGTCGAAGCGGTGGTGCACGCGGGCGCCGAGGCCGAGTGCGCCGGCGGCCATGAGCAGGTTGCCGACCGTCATGCCCGCCTCCTGCGCGCACAGCCGGTAGGCGTAGTCGCGGTAGCGGAACGCCGCTTTGCGGAAGTGCACGGCGACGACCAGCAGGGCGTGCGGGGGCGCGGCCGTGGTCCCCGTCCCGGTCGCGGTCCGCAGCGTCTCGGGGATCCCGCCTTCCCGCAGCCGGGTCAGCGCGTGGTGTGCGGGGTCGTAGTGGTAGCAGCCGGCGGGCAGGCCGGGGGAGGCCGCGGCCGTCCACAGGTACAGCTCCACCGGATAGAAGCAGCGGGCGGAGGCGACCGTGCGGTGATGGGGCCACACCGCGTGCGGTCCCAGTTCGATACGGGCGAGCCCGTAGGCGTGGTGAAGCAGCGCCGAGACCGCGGGTTCGTCGAGGGTGTCGCGGCGGGGCGGCCCGGCGGGGTGGGCGCGGCGGTGGCCGGCGAAGGACCAGCGGGCGTCCCCGATGGCGCGCGCCGGCGCGCTGAGCGGGTGCCGGGGCAGGCCGCGGTAGGTCTTGGTGGGCAACGGGTCCTCCGGGCCGCCCTCCTCGCCCTGTCCCTCCGCGAACAGCTCACGCACGTCCTCGAAGGTGCGCTGCCAGAACCGCAGGCTCAGTGGCGGCGCGGCCGTCGGGGTGTCAGCCATCTGCCAGGACCACCTTGAGAACGAAGGGCAGTACGTCGTGCACCGCCGGATCGTGGTCGAGCGGCACCACGACCGGTTGCCGCCCGCGCGCCGCCAGGGCCCGCAGCATGGCGTCGCGGTCCGGCGGCGCCACCGCCGCCGCGCGGGGGTGAGGGCCGGGTGGCGGGCCGAGCCGGGCCGGGCCGGCCGGGGCGTAGGGGCCGCCGCCGTCGAGGGCGGCCTGCCGGTGCAGGACGACCCGCTCCAGGCCGTCGGCGACGGCACGGGGCCCGCAGGTGACCGCGACCGGCTCGCCGCCCTGCCACCACGCGAGGACGGGAATGCCGAGGCGGGCGCCGATGTCGGCCAGGCCTGTCGTGCCCCCGGCTGCGCGCAGCAGGTCCAGCAGACGGCGGGCGCGGCCTTCGCACGCCGTGGCCGCGGCGTCCAGGGCGACCGGCCGCACCCTGCCGTCCGCGAGGTCCGCGAGGGCCAGGTCAGCGCAGTGCTGGGCCAGGCCGTCGGTGACGGCGGCGTCCCAGCCGAGTTCGGCGGCCAGGCCGGTGCCCGCCGCGAACGCGTCGGCGAACGGCACCTCGACGGCGCGGCGGTGGTGCGGGTCCCAGCCCCGCACCACCCGGCCGGACGCCGCTCCGCGCGGGTCGGCGGCGGTCGCCGCGTACCGTGCGATGCCACGCAGCGCGGCCCGGCCACGGGCCTCGGCGAAGTCGAGGCCACTGCCGAAGACGCGACCGGGCCCGCCGTCGCGGGTGCGGACTTCGGTCACGTGCAACGGCATCTGGAGGAAGTCCTGCTCGTCCAGTTCTCCCAGCACACCGACGTACGGGTCGAAGCACCGGGCCGCGCGGCGGGAGAACTCCTCCTCGTCCAACGGGGCCACAGCGGCGAGGCGTTCGATCCGCTCGGCGAACTCCGCGCGGCCCTCGGCCGGGACGGGGTGTGCCACGGGGTGCGGCAGGGCGCTGTGCCGGGAGGTGCGCAGCGTTTCCAGGTCGATCCGGGTCAGCATGGAGTCCTCGGCCGTGGCGATGCCGGTGACCGCCTTGAGCGCGGCCAGCCCCAGGTGGGAGGCGACGACGGCGGCGGCCGGACCGGTGCAGAACTCGCCGGTGCGGTACGGGGGCCGGGCGCCCAGCCGCAGCCAGGCCGACCGCCAGTCCTTGCCCGCGGGCCCCAGCCAGGCCACGTCGTCCAGGACCACGCCCTGCACCAGCAGGATCTCCCGCTCCCGGCAGTGGTCGTAAAGGAGTTGCGCGCGCTCGGCAGCGGGTCCCGGCGCCACCTGCAGCACCACGTCGGCACCGTCGAGCGCGGCGCGGAGTGCGGCCCGGCCGTCGGCGCAGACGTGGTCCACGCTCTGCAGCGGGTCGCGCCCGAGGGCTTCGGAGACGAGCTCGGCGAGCCGGCCGGTGTCGGTCGGCGACTCCTCGGTGCGCACGGCCCGCACTCGGCGCACTCCGGAGCGGAGGGTGGCACAGACCAGGGACACGAAGACCGGTCCGCAGCCGACGACGGCGAACGCGCTGTCCCGGTAGGTCTGGAACCGGCGCGCCGCCGAGTCCGCGTAGTAGTCGATGAAGGCGATCTCCGCCGCGTAGGTGTCCCGTTCCCGGTCGGTGAGGTCGTGCGGCAGGTCCTCGGCGGCATCGGTCAGGCAGCCGGCCTCGTACAGCCGGTCCACCAACGCCCGTACCGCGGCGCTCTTCTCCGGTGGAAGCCCGCGGACCAGGTCGTCGAGGTGGGTGGCACCGTTCAGGTGCGGAGCGAGCCGGTCCAGCCACTGGTGGGCGGCCGCGCCGGTGAGTGTGAGATCGGCTCCGGCGCCGAACACGTGGGCGCCGTCGCGCGTGGGAACGTACAGCACGTCGGACTTGAGTTTCGGTTGCATCGCCCGCCTCGGGTCGTGGTCGGCTCGGTGACGAGCCGAGTGTCACGCCCGTACCCGCGCGCGTCTTCACGGGCCGGCCCCAGGGCGCACCACAGACTTTCCGAGCGCCCGCACTGCGGGCCGTCCCGTGTCCTCGGGTGTGGCCGCCACACCCGGAAGCGATGCGGCGGCCACGCCTCACTTGATGCGCTTGACCTCCTCGCGCAGGGCGCGCAGGGAGCGGACGGCCTCGATGGCCTTCCTTGACAGCGGCGGCACCTGGTCGAAGACGTATCCGAGGACGGAGATGCCTCCGGCGATACCGGCCAGGGCGGCCGTCACCCACCCGGCAGCTTCCATGTCGAGCCTTCCAGGAAGAGGGTCAGTGGTCGGTGAGTGGCCCGCCGGCGACGGGGGATGCGCCGGCCGGCCACACGGCCTTCCACTGGCTGTCTCCGGGATCGCTCGTCCACGAGGACGCCCGGCGGCTCTCGCGTGCGCCGCGTTCGGCTGCGCGGCGCGGGAAACGATGTGAGACTCGGGGCGGTTTTCTCATCTCTGCTACGCGTACGGGCACCGCGACCTCCACGGTTACTCGCCGTGCCGAGGCACGTTCACGCGCGGGATACCTACCTCCGCGTCCTCGGACCATACTCCTCGAAGGGCGCGTTCCGGGCGGATTGGCCGAAGGCGCGCCCACGAACAGCTACGGACAGCTCAGGAGATTCGCCACGTCGGCCGACGAGTTCGCATCTCGTTCTGGTGGAAGTACGTGCGGCCGCGGTTGCCGTGCCGGATGGTCCGGTACTTCTGGAGGTGCTCGGCGCACAGGCCGTACATCGTCACGTCGTCGCCGTTGACGACGAGGCCGGTGTCGGCGGTGTTGCTCTGCCGAGGAGTTGAAGGCGGCCGAGGACAACCGCCCCCGGCCGGCGCCCCCTACGCCACCGCCTCCCCGGCCGGAATGTCCGCCGTCGCCTCGCCCGGCTGCCGCTCGAACTGGGTGCGGTACAGCTCCGCGTACCGGCCGCCGGCCGCCAGGAGCTCCTGGTGCGTGCCGCGTTCGACGACCAGACCGGCCTCGACGACCAGGATGAGGTCCGCGGCCCGCACCGTGGACAGCCGGTGGGCGATCACCACCGCGGTGCGGCCCTGCAGCGCCTCGGTGAGCGCCTCCTGAACGGCCGCCTCGGAGGTGTTGTCCAGGTGGGCGGTCGCCTCGTCGAGGATGACGACCCGCTGGCGGGCCAGCAGCAGCCGGGCGATGGTCATGCGCTGGCGTTCCCCGCCCGACAACCGGTATCCGCGTTCGCCGACGACGGTGTCGAGGCCGTCGGGCAGGGAGCGCACGAGGTCGTCCAGCCGGGCCCGGCGCAGGGCGTCCCACAGCTCCTCGTCGCTCGCCGAGGGGCGGGCCAGCAGCAGGTTGGCGCGCACCGAGTCGTGGAAGAGGTGGCCGTCCTGGGTGACCATGCCGAGGGTGGAGCGCAGCGCCGCGAAGCTCAGGTCGCGCACGTCGACGCCGCCGATGCGCACGGCGCCCTCGTCGACGTCGTACAGGCGCGGCAGCAGCTGGGCGACGGTCGACTTCCCGGCGCCGGAGGAGCCGACCAGGGCCACGGTCTGTCCGGGTTCGGCGCGGAAGGAGACGCCGTGCAGGACCTCGGCACCGCCGCGGGTGTCGAGGGTCGCGACCTCCTCCAGCGAGGCCAGGGAGACCTTGTCGGCCGACGGGTAGCCGAAGCGGACGGCGTCGAACTCGACCGAGACCGGGCCGTCCGGCACCGCGCGGGCGTCGGGCCGCTCCTCGATCAGCGGCCGGAGGTCGAGCACCTCGAAGACCCGCTCGAAGCTGACGAGGGCGCTCATCACCTCGACGCGGGCGCCGGCGAGTGCGGTGAGCGGTGCGTAGAGCCTGGTCAGCAGGAGCGCCAGGGACACCACGGCGCCCGGCTCGAGGGTGCCGCGCAGGGCGAAGAAGCCGCCGAGTCCGTAGACCAGGGCGAGCGCGAGGGAGGACACCAGGGTCAGCGCCGTGATGAACGCGGACTGGGCCGTCGCCGTGCGGATGCCGATGTCCCGCACCCGCCGGGCCCGGGCCGCGAACTCCTCCGACTCCTGCTCGGGGCGGCCGAAGAGCTTGACCAGGGTGGCGCCGGGGGCCGAGAAGCGCTCGGTCATCCGGGTGCCCATCGCCGCGTTGAGCGTGGCCGCCTCCCGCTGCATGCGGGCCATCCGGCTGCCCATCCGGCGGGCCGGCACCACGAACACCGGCAGCAGCACCAGCGCGAGCAGGGTGATCTGCCAGGACAGGGTGAGCATCACGGCGAGCGTGAGCAGCAGCGTGACCACGTTGCTGACCACGCCGGACAGGGTGTTGCTGAAGGCGCGCTGGGCGCCGATGACGTCGTTGTTGAGACGGGAGACGAGCGCTCCCGTACGAGTGCGTGTGAAGAACGCGACCGGCATGCGCTGCACATGATCGAACACTGCCGTCCGCAGATCGAGGATGAGCCCCTCCCCGAGCGTCGCCGACAGCCGTCTGCCGAGGATGCCCAGCGCGGCCTCCGCCACCGCGATCAGGGCGATCAGCAGGGCAAGGCGTACGACGGTGCGCTCGTCGCCGTGCGAGACGATCGCGTCGACGACGCGGCCGGCGAGCACGGGGGTGGCCACGGCGAGCAGCGCGGTCACCACTCCCAGGGCGACGAACTGCGCGATCCGGCGGCGGTGCGGCCGGGCGAAGGCGGCGATGCGGCGCAGGGTCGCGCGGGCGAACGGCCGGCGCTCCTGCTGGGCGGTCATGACGCTGTGCAGCTGCGTCCAGGCGGTGGTCTCCATGCTCATGGGAGAGAACCTAGAACCTCAAGCATCGTTGAGGTCAATGTGTGTGCCCCGCAGGAGCCGAGGACTCCGCCTTCGCATCCGCTGTCCGCCCGTAAGCGGCTGTCCCGCATTCCGCAACCCGCCGTTGGCGTGGCGCGGAAAACCTCTTCGGATGTGACAGCGGTCCAACTCCCCGATCTCCCGCCCGGACGTCTCCCCCGTCGCGTCCCGGTCCGCCAGGCCCTGTGCCTGGTGCCGCTCCTGCTCGTCACGGTGGCCGCGGTGCAGCACCGCTCCGTGCTGGCCGAGGGCTTCACCCACCTGAGGAGCGCCCAGTGGCCGTGGCTGCTGGTCGCGGCCGGTGCCACCTGTCTGACCTGGGTGGCCGCGGCCGTCACCCGGCAGGGCGCGGTGCTAGAGCGGCTGCCCAGGCGGCGGCTGCTCGCCACCCAGTTCGCCGCCGGAGCGGCCAATCACCTGTTGCCCACCGGGCTCGGCGCCGGGGCGGTGAACCTGCGGTTCCTGACGGTGTGCGGGCTTCCGCTCGCCCGCTCCTCCGCCGCGCTCGCCCTCTACCTGCTCGCCGAGAGCATCGCCCGGGTGACCCTGCTGGCGGTGCTGTTCCTGGCCTTCCCGGACGCGCTGCGGCTCGGGGACCTGGTACCCGCCGGTGCGATCGGGCCGCTGTTGCTCACCGCGGGTGCGGTCCTGGTCGTCGCGGCCGGCGCGCTGGTCGTGGTACGCCGGCTGCGCACCGCGGCCTTCGGGTTCCTGCGCACCGCCCTGAACGAGGCCCGCTCGGTGCACACCCGCCCGGCGCGGGCGCTCGCCCTGTGGGGCGGTTCGCTCGCCTTCCCCGCGCTGCAGGCCGCCGGGCTGGCCGCGGTGGGGCGGGCACTGGAGCTTCCGGTGCCGCCCGCGCACATGGCCCTGGCGTATCTGGCGGCGACGGTCGCCGTCGCGCTGGTGCCCACTCCGGGCGGCCTCGGCTCGGTCGAGGCCGCGCTCATCGTGGCCCTGGTGGCGGCGGGCGGGCCGGCCGCGGTCGCCACGGCGGTGGTCCTGGCCTACCGGATCATCACCGTCTGGCTCCCGCTGGTGCCGGGGGCGTTGACGCTCGGCGCCCTGGTCCGGCTGAAGGTGATCTGACTCCGCGCGCCCCCTGACGGCCCCGGCAGACCGGCATCGGCCCTGGCCGGGGGGCCGGCCGGGACTTCGTCCTGTCGGAGCCGGTACCGCCCGTCGTCTCCGGAGCCCGTACGCCTGGCGTGTCCGGAGCCGGTACCGCCGTGCCGCCGTCGCGGTGTCCTGGTGCACCCCTGCCGCGAGCCCGGTCCGCGCGGGCGACCGGCTGCGCGCACCCATGAGCCGGTAGCCTGCCGCTCTCGTCGAGAAGGAGGCCACCGCCATGCCGGTCCGCATCGAACGCCAGGGCCCCGTCACCACGGTCGTACTCGCCCGGCCGGAGGCCCGCAACGCCGTGGACGGCCCGACGGCCGAGGAACTCGCCGCCGCGTTCCGGGCGTTCGAGGCCGACGACGAGGCCCGGGTCGCGGTGCTGTGGGGCGAGGGCGGCACGTTCTGCGCGGGCGCGGACCTGAAGGCGATCGGCACCGAGCGCGGCAACCGGGTCGCCGAGGAGGGCGACGGGCCGATGGGGCCGACCCGGATGCGGCTGTCCAAGCCGGTGATCGCGGCGGTCGCGGGGCACGCCGTCGCCGGTGGCCTGGAGCTGGCGCTGTGGTGCGATCTGCGGGTGGCGGAGGAGGACGCGGTGTTCGGGGTGTTCTGCCGCCGCTGGGGCGTGCCGCTGATCGACGGCGGTACGGTACGGCTGCCCCGGCTGATCGGCACCAGCCGCGCGCTGGACATGATCCTCACGGGCCGCCCGGTGCCGGCCCGCGAGGCGTATGAGATGGGGCTCGCGAACCGGGTCGTGCCGGTCGGGCGTGCCCGTGCTCGGGCGGAGGAACTGGCGGCGCAGATCGCCCGGTTCCCGCAGGCCTGCCTGCGCTCCGACCGGGCCTCCCTGCTGGAACAGGAGGGGCTGGCGCAGGACGCGGCGCTGCGCGGTGAGCTGCGGCACGGCATGGGGGTCCTGTCGCAGAGCCGTGACGGGGCGGCCCGGTTCGCCCGGGGTGCGGGGCGGCACGGTTCCTTCACGGATCTGTGAGCGGACCGGCTGTCCCTGGGGGGTGTCGTCCGGATCACCGCGGGTCCGCGACGCCCGGCACGGCACCTCGCCGCGTTGTCGCATGACCCGAGTACGCCCGGTACGCGGGTCATGCTCCGCCCTGCGAGGCACCCCACCGCCGCGGCCTGATCCGCAGTGATCCGAACGACACCCGCTAGTGTCCTGCGCCGGAAGTTCCCAGGCAGTTCCGGCTGAGCCGCGGACGGTCAACGCGCCTGGTCGGCAGCGTGAATCCGATCACCGAGACGAGGCAGATCTACCGATGGACTTCAGGCGCAGGACACTAGGTCACCGTCACGAGTACCGGACCGCCCTCGGGGTCGACGCGGTGCGTCCAGCGGGCGGTCAGGGGCAGGGGCCGGTTCGGGACCGCGGCCCGCACGCGCGGCCACTCGCGGTGCAGCAGGCGGCCGTTCTGGGTGACGTGCAGCGTGGGGCGGTGCAGTACGGCCGTGGTCCGCAGCACGTAGGGCAGGTCGTCGCCCGTGGCGACGCGGTGGGGGGCGATCCAGCGCAGCGGGGCGGCCACGGCGAGCGGGACCCCGGCCGGCCATCCGGCGCCGGTGAGCCACTCCCGCACGGCGGCAGCCGCGTGCGCGCCCTCCCGGGCCGCCGTGGCCGCGCTCTCGGCAGGGTGCAGCACGCTCCCCGCGGCGAACACGCCCGGGTGCGAGCTGCGCAGGCGGCCGTCGACGGCGGGGCCGCGGGTGCCGGGGTCGAGGCCGAGGCCGCCGCGGCGGGCGAGTTCGTCCTCCGGTACGAAGTCGCCGGTGAACACGACGGTGTCGCAGGGCAGTACGGCACTGCGGCCGTCGCGGTGGCGTACCCGGACGCCGGACAGCCGTCCCCGGCCGAGGAGTTCGGTCACCGTGGTGCCGGTGAGCAGCGGGATGCCGTGGCGCAGCCGGGCGTCCAGGGAGCGTCCGGGGGCCGCCTGGTCGCGGGGCAGGTCGGTGACCATGGCCACGACGTGTGCTCCCGAGCCGCGTACGGTGCCGGCCGCCGCGTAGGAGACGTCCTCGGCGCCGACCACCACGGCCCGGGTGCCGATGTGCTGCTCGTACAGGTGCACCGCCTGCTGCAGTTCGCCCGTCGTGTACACCCCGGCGGGACGGGTGCCCGGCACCGGCCGGGCCGCGCGCGGGCGTTCGCGGGCGCCGGTGGCCAGGACGACGGCCCTGGCCTCGATCGTCTCCGGGCCGTCCGGGCCGACGGCCGTGAGTGTCCGGGGGCCCGCCCAGTCCAGGGCGGTCACGCCGGTGCGCAGGACCGCTCCGGCGCTCACCGTGGCCCGGGTGAGCAAACGGGCGTAGGCCGGGCCGGTCAGCGGGTGCAGCCAGGTGCCGAAGCCGCCGTGCGCACAATGCCGGGGCACTCCCCCGGACTGCCGCTCCCGGTCGAGCACCTCGATGCGGCCCGCACCGGAGGCGGCCAGGCGGGCGGCGGCCGCCAGTCCGGCGGGGCCGGCCCCGACGACGAGGACGTCGACGTGGCGTACTCCGGTCACCTCGCCGCCTCCTCGAACAGCGCCCGTACCGCGGCCGAGCAGTAAAAGCCCTGGCAGCGGCCCGCCCTGGCCCGGGTGCGGCGGCGCAGTCCGTCCAGGCTGCGCGGCGGGACCGTACTGCGGAGCGCGTCACGGATCTCGCCGCGTGAGACGCGCTCGCAGTGGCAGACGAGGGCGCCGTACTCGGGGTCGGCGGCGATGAGGTCGGCGCGCTGGTACGGGCGTGGGAAGGCCTCGCCCAGGTTCGGCATGCGCACCGGAGCCAGGTCCCGCACCGGGCCGAGGCCGAGGCCGGTGCCGGCCAGCGACTCGACGACGTGGGCGGCGATGGCGAGGGAGGCGGTCAGCCCGGTGGAGCGGATGCCGCCGACGGTGACGCAGGCCTGGCCGGGGTGGGCGGTGATGCGGTAGTCCTCGTGCTCGGTCGCGGCACGCAGGCCGGCATAGACGGCGGTGACCTCCTCCTCCAGCAGTTCGGGGAGGATGTGGCGGCCCTTCTCCCGCAGCAGGGCCAGGCCGTCGGCGGTCGAGCCGGTGGCCCGCTTGTCGTCGAGGTCCTCGGCGGTGGGGCCGAGCAGGACGTTGCCGTACACCGTCGGGGCGACCAGGACCCCCTTGCCGAGGGCCGTCGGGACGGGCAGCAGGATGTGCCGGAGCAGGGACCGGGCGAACTTGTCGAAGACGATCAGCTGGCCGCGGCGCGGGGTGACGGTGAAGTCGTGGTGGCCGAGTTGCCGGTCGAGGTCGTCGGCGTGCAGTCCGGCCGCGTTGACCAGGTACCGGGTGCGCAGGGTCCCCCGGGTGGTGTCGATGAGGTGACCCTCCTCGCTCCGACGGGCCTGCCGTACCCGGCAGTCGAGATGCAGGTCGACGCCGTGCCGGACCGCCTGTGTCGCGTACGCCAGGGTCGTGGTCCACGGGCAGACGATGCTCTCGCCGGGCACGTGCAGCGCGCCGAGGGCGCCGGGGCCGAGGTGCGGCTCGCGGGCGTACAGCTCGGCGGGCTCGATCAGGCGGGTGTCGTGGCAGTCGTTGCGCTCGGACTTCTCGGCGAGGCGGGGCAGGGCGGCGAGCTGGTCCTCGTCCCAGGCGACGAGCAGTGCGCCGACCCGTTCGACGGGGATGCCGGACTCGGCGGCGTAGTCGGCCAGTTGGCGGCCGCCGTCGCGGACGAGGCGGGCCTCGAGGGAACCGGGGGGCGCGTCGAAGCCGGTGTGCAGGATGGCGGTGTTGGCCTTGGAGGTGCCCTCGCCGACATCCTCCCCGGCCTCGACGAGGGCGACCCGCAGCCGGGGGTGCCGGGCCAGTTCGCGGGCGATCGCGCAGCCGACCACTCCGGCACCGACGACCGCCACGTCGTACGCCTGCGCGGGCAGCGCCCCCCGCGTGGTGACCGTCACGGGCTCAGCAGGGAGGCGACGGCGGCGCGGAAGGCGCCTCGGCGCGCCTCGGCCTCGCCGGGGCTGATGCGCGGCTCGTACACGGCGGCCGGCTTCCAGTCCGGGAGGGTGTCTTCGACGGCCGCCCGGGGGTCGGCTCCCAGCCGGGCCAGGGCGGCGGCGCCGAGCGCGGTCGCCTCGGGCAGCGCGGACACCTCGACCGGGCGTTGCAGCAGGTCGGCCTGGATCTGCATGAGCAGGGCCGAGCGGGTCAGGCCGCCGTCGACGCGCAGGGAGTCCGGCGGGCTGCCCAGGTCGGTCGCGGCGGCCTGGGCGAGTTCGGCGACCTGGGCCGCCAGGCCCTCGCACAGGGCGCGCACCAGGTGCCCGGGCGTGGTGTCGAGGCCGAGGCCGGTCAGCGAGCCGCGCACGTCGCCGCGCCACCAGGGGGCGGCGAGCCCGGCCAGCGCCGGTACGAAGGTGACGCCGCCGGTGTCGGGCACGGTGCCGCCCACGCGGTCGAGGTCCGCGGCCTCGGTGAGGACGCCGAGTTCGGTGAGCCAGCGCACTGCGGAGGCGGCGGTGTACACCTGCCCGTCCAGGCAGTAGCCGGTGCGTCCCGCGAGCCGCCAGGCGACGCAGCTGACCAGGCCCGAGGTGCCGCGCCGGGGCGTGTCGCCGGTGTGTGCGAGGAGGAACGCGCCGGTGCCGTAGGTGCACTTGGCCCCGCCGGGCCCCGTGATCCGCTGGGCGAGCAGGGCGGCCTGCTGGTCGACGATCAGGCCGGTGACCGGGATCTCGGGGCCGAAGGCGGTGGTCGTGCCGACGTGGGCCGCCGTGTCGACGACGTCCGGCAGCCCCTCCCCCGCCAGCCCGTACAGCTCCAGGGCGCGCGGCGACCATGCGACGCGGTCGAGGTCGAGCAGCTGGGTGCGGCCGGCGGTCGCCGCGTCGGTGACGAAGGCGCCGGTGAGCCGGTGGACCAGCCATGCGTCGGAGGTGGTGACCACGCCGTCGCGGGTGAGGTGCCGGCGGATCCAGGCCATCTTGGGCGCGGCGAAGTACGGGTCGAGGGGCAGTCCGGTCAGCTGCCGCAACTCCTCGGCGTGCTCGGCGAGTTCGTCGCAGACGTTCTGTGCCCGCCTGTCCTGCCACACCAGCGCGTCGGTCAGCGGCCGGCCCGTCGCCCGGTCCCAGGCGAGCACCGTCTCGCCCTGGTTGGCCAGCCCCATCGCCACGACCGGTACGCCCGCCTCGTCGAGGGCCCGGCGCCCGGCGTCGAGCACGGAGGCGTACAGCTCGGCGGGGTCGGCCTCGACCAGACCACCGGGCAGGTTCCGGGGCCGCACGGCCGCGAACCCGGTGCCGACGACGCCCCGCTCGGGGCAGACGACCAGTGCCTTGGTGCCGGACGTGCCCTGGTCCACGGCGAGCACCGGACCCGTCATCGCACCCCTTCCGCCGATCACTGCGCGACAGCCTGCCGCCGCTCGCCGCACCGCGTCAAGCGGCGTCGAGTGGCCGCCGACCGTACTGGGTTCGGGGGCAACCGTGCTGATTCGTACCGGGGTTCGGGAGGATCGGGAAAGGTGCAGTGGTCCGGAAGGGTCCGCCTCTATAGTGACCGCCGACCGCACGTGCTCCTCGACCGCCGCCCTGGGGAGGGCTGTTGTTACTCCACCCTGCCGTTCCGTCCCGATCGAGGACCGGAGCGGACGGCTGATGGCCCGAGAAGGAGCACGTCCCGCCTACGACCCGGCGGGCCACGACCCGGCCCTGCGCACGGCCCTGCAGGACCTGCGCACCGGGCGCTGGATGGCGATGCGGGACCTGCTGGAGCGGACCACGGCCTGGTGGCAGTGGACGCAGCGCACCCAGGTTCTGGCGGCCGCGGCCGCCGGTACCGACGTGGTGCGCGCCTGGCGCGCGGAGGAGCCGGAGAGCGTGCCGGCCGCGGTGATGCACGCCCGGGTCGCCGTGGAACGAGCGCTGCGGGCACGGCGGGAGCGCCACCGCCGGACGCACGAGCTGTGGATCGAGGCCTGGGACGCGAGCCATACCGCCAGCCGGATCGCCCCGCAGGACCCGGTGCCGTGGTTGTGCCTGCTGGCGCTGGCCCAGCTCGACGGCGAACTGAGCTGGGAGGAGCACCGGGTGGCGGCGCCGGAGCCGACGCTGCCGCCGGGGCCGTGGGGACTGCTCGCCGAGGCCGACAAGCGGGACCCGCACAACCGCGAGGCGCACCACCGGATGCTGCAGTTCCTCTACGCGCGCGGACCCTCGGACCGGCCCGCGGAGGCGGCCGGTTACGCCCAGTGGGTCGCCGGTTCCGCGCCGCCGGGCTCCGCGCTGCACGTACTGCCGCTGTACGTACGGGTCGAACGCTACCGCCGGGGCGGCGGGCACGACGCGGCGCTGGACCTGCACTGGGTCGCCGAGGACGCCACCCGCGAGGCGCAGCGCGCGCTGCACTCCTGGTTCGAGCACACGGACACCCCCGAGCGCTCCCTGCTGGACCTCAACCATCTGGCGCACGCCCTGTGGGGCGCCCTGCGTTTCGGGGACGCGGCCCGGGTGTTCGACGCGCTCGGCCCGTACTGGACGCCCCTGCCCTGGGCCCACCGCGTCCCCGACCCCCGCGACCGGGCCGCGGCCGTGCAGGTCTTCCTCCAGGCCCGGGCCCGCTGCCGCGCGGCGGCGGACGAGTCCGACCGCCCCTAGCCGCCCCTGTTCGTTGTGTCGATCTTCTCGGAGGTTTCCGTATGTCCCGCACCTCTGATCCGTCCCCCCTGCCGGGTCTGCCGCAGCACGACGAGGAACAGCGGCTGCGCGAGCTCGGCTACCGCCCGGTGCTGGCCCGCCGGATGGGCGGCTTCGGCAACTTCGCGATCAGCTTCTCGGTGATCTCGGTCCTGTCCGGCTGCATGACCCTGTACGGCTTCGGTCTCTCCACCGGCGGCCCCGCCGTGATGCTGTGGGGCTGGGCGGGTGTCGGCCTGTTCGTGCTCTGCGTCGGGCTGGCGCTGGCGGAGGTCACCAGCGCCTATCCGACCTCCGGCGCCCTGTACTACATGGCCGACCGGCTCGGCGGCCGACGCTGGGGCTGGTACACGGGCTGGCTGAACCTGCTCGGTCTGCTCGGTGCGATCGCCGGCATCGACTACGGCGCCGCCCTGTTCACCGGGGCCTTCGCCAACCTCCGGTGGGGCTTCCAGCCGACCCCCGGCAGGACCATGCTGATCTTCGTCGCGATCCTGCTGCTGCACGCGGTGCTGAACCTGTTCGGCGTGCGGCTGGTCAGCCTGCTCAACTCCGTCTCCGTGTGGTGGCATCTGGCCGGCGTGGGACTCATCGTGGGCGCGCTGGCGATCGTGCCCGCCCACCACCGATCCGCCTCATTCGTGTTCACGAAGTTCGTCAACGACACCGGGTGGTCCAGTCCCGTGTACGTGGCGGCCGTCGGCCTGCTGCTCGCGCAGTACACCTTCTCCGGCTACGACGCCTCCGCCCATCTCTCGGAGGAGACCTCCAACGCCTCGGTGTCGGCGGCACGCGGCATCGTGCGCTCCATCTGGGTGTCGTGGATCGCCGGTTTCGTACTGCTGGCGGGCCTGACCTTCGCCATCCAGGACTACGACGCGACCCGCAACAGCGCCACGGGGGTGCCGCCCGCGCAGATCCTGCTCGACGGCCTGGGCCCGGACGGCGCCAGTGTCCTGCTGCTCGTCGTCGTCGTGGCCCAGTTGTTCTGCGGCAACGCCGAGGTGGCGGCGGCCAGCCGCATGGTGTTCGCGTTCAGCCGGGACAAGGCCCTGCCCGGCTCGGGACTGTGGCGCCGGGTCAGCAGCCGCACCCAGACCCCGGTCGCCGCGGTGTGGCTGTCGGTCGCGGTCGCCTGTCTGCTGGCCCTGCCGTCGCTGTACTCGACGACGGCGTACGGCGCGGTCACCGCCATCAACGTCATCGGCATCACGCCCGCGTACGCGATCCCGGTGCTGCTGCGGCTGCGCGCGGGCGACCGTTTCCGGCCGGGCCCGTGGAGTCTGGGCCGGTGGAGCAGGCCGGTCGGCTGGATCGCCGTGGTGTGGGTGGCCCTGGTCACCGTGCTGTTCTGCCTGCCGCAGTCGTCGCCGGTGACCGTCGACACGATGAACTACGCGTCGGTCGCCCTCGCCGTCGTACTCGTCCTGGCCAGCGTGTGGTGGTACGTCGCCCGCCGTTCGTACGGCACGCCCACCACGGCCGCCTACGGCAGCGACCGCGACCAGGCCGAACTGGCCGAGGGCATCGTCTGAGCGATCCGGCCCTCCCGCCGCTCCCGGTACGAACTGCCGTGCCGGATACGGCAGGATGAACGATCGCGCCGGTCACCGGTACCGGTACCGGCCGGCGCGATCGCACATCCCGGAATCGAGCAGGTGACTACGTGACACGACTTCACATCCGGCCGTCGGCGGCGCCGTGCGCCGCAGCAGGTGTCCCCGGAGGTGACCGGTGAACCGCGCTGTGACCCTGGACGACCTGATCCTCGCCGGCATCGCCGTGGCCGCGGGCCTGGTGGCGGCGTTCCTGTCGCGCACACTGCTGCGCTGGCTGGCCAAGCACGCCAAGCGCACCCGCTGGAGCGGCGACGACGTCATCGTGGACGCGCTGCGCACGGTGGTGCCGTGGGCGGCGATCGCGGGCGGCGCGGCATCCGCGGCGGCGGTGCTGCCGCTGACCCGGACCGTGCAGCACCATGTGAACCAGACGCTCAGCGTGCTGCTGATCTTCGTGGCGACGCTGTCGGCGGCCCGGGTGATCACCGGGCTGGTGCAGACGGTCACCCAGTCCCGCTCCGGTGTCGCCGGATCGGCCACGATCTTCGTCAACATCACCCGGATCCTGGTCCTGGCGATCGGTTTCCTGGTGGTCCTGCAGACCCTGGGCATCTCCATAGCGCCGCTGCTCACCGCCCTGGGCGTGGGCGGTCTCGCGGTCGCGCTCGCCCTGCAGGACACGCTCGCCAACCTCTTCGCCGGTGTGCACATCCTCGCCTCCAGGACCGTCCAGCCCGGCGACTACATCCGGCTGAGCACGGGTGAGGAGGGCTACGTCGAGGACATCAACTGGCGCCAGACGACGGTCCGGCAGCTGTCCAACAACCTGGTCGTCATTCCCAACGGGCAGCTCGCGAAGACGAACATGACCAACTTCACGCGGCCCGAGCAGCAGTTGACGGTTCTGGTGCAGGTCGGGGTCGGCTACGACAGCGACCTGGAGCACGTGGAGCGGGTGACCAAGGAGGTCGTCGCCGAGGTGATGCAGGAGATCACCGGCGCCGTGCCCGACCACGAGCCGGCCGTCCGCTTCCACACGTTCGGCGACTCGCGGATCGGCTTCACGGTGATCCTGGGCGTCGGCGAGTTCAGCGACCAGTACCGGATCAAGCACGAGTTCATCAAGCGCCTGCACCGCCGCTACCGCGAGGAGGGCATCCGCATCCCGGCCCCGACCCGGACGGTGGCCCTCCAGCAGGGCTCGGCAACCATCCCTCAGCAGCGCGGCGGCGGAGACGACGTGGGGGTGGGCTCCGCGGTCGCCGGTTAGCCAGTGCGGGGCGCGGGCCCGGGCTCCCGGCTGGTGCGGGCCCGGGCTCCCGGCCGGGCGTTCGGCGGGCGCCCCGGTCCGCGGTCAGGCCGCGTCGGTCCTCGGGAAGAGGTACTCGTCCAGGAGGACGCCGATGGCGACGGCGGCCGGTACGGCGACCAGGGCGCCGATGATGCCCAGCAGGGCGCCTCCGGCCAGGACGCCGACCACGGTGACCACGGGGTGCACGCGGACCGCGTACTTCATCGCCCGCGGCATGATCAGGTAGTCCTCGGCAAGGCGGAAGGCGACGTAGAAGCCCGCTGTGGCGCCCGCGACGGGCAGGGAGACCGACAGGGCGACCAGGCTGACGACCACCCCGCCGATCGTCGAGCCGGCCACGGGGATCAGATCCATCAGGGCGACGAAGAAGCCGAGAGCGGCGGGGTAGGGCACGCCGATGCCCGCGCACCAGGCGAAGGTGGCAATGCCCGCGATGCCTGAGGTGACCAGGTTGGCCAGCATGAAGCGGCCGGTCCGGCTCAGGATCTCGTCCGTGACCGTCTGTGCCCGGGGCCGCTTGCTCGCGGCGACGAAGCGGAGGCCGAACCTCTTGATCACGGGCAGGGCCGCCATCAGGTAGATGGTCACCACGAGCACGATCACCGTGGAGGTGATCACGCTCGCCACCATCTTCCCCGCCCCGAGCAGACCGCCGGCAAGGCCGGACCCGCCCGTGGAGGTCAGGGTGGACCGCGCCCTGGCCAGCAGGTGGTAGCGGTCCTCCAGGCGGCCGAGCGGTGTGTGGTGGTTGTGGAGCTCGTTCAGCCAGGTCGGCACGGCCTTGGCCAGCGAGTTGACCTCGTCGGTGACGGGAGGAACGATCAGCGCCACGAACCCGGCCACACACAGCGCGAAGCCGAGCAGGACCACGGTGACCGCCCAGCCACGCCGCATGCGGTGACGCGTCAGCCAGGCGACCAGCGGTTCCAGTCCCATCGCGACGAAGATCGCCACCAGGAACAACGACAGCAGCTCACTGATCTGCAGCACCGTCTGCACCACGAGCCACGCCAGCATCGCCCCGAGGCCGAACCCGAACCCCACCCTCGCCCACGACCCGAGGCCCACGCCGGTTCTCGCCCGGTCGTGGGCACGCGCACCGCCTGCGGCATGCGGGGCATGCGGGGCGTGCGGGCTCTCGCCCGGCGTTTCCGCGCCCACGGGGTGTACTCGCCGGTCCTCGGCGAGCGTGGCGCGGCCAGGGCGTCGATCGCCGCCGCCGTTGGGCAGTGCAGCACTCATGCGCAGGCCTCCTCACCCCGCGATGAACGGCCGCGCCCGCGCGTCGGGACCACCTCCGCGCCGTTCGGCCTCCACCACGGATCCCACCGCCACGCGGCCGCACCGGCCGTCACGCCCGAGCGGGACTCCGGGCCGCCGCCGGGGATCTCCTGCCACAGCGGGTGTCCGCCCGAGGGACGTTCATGCCGGTTGCCGGGGTGCCACTGGCACGTCCTATGCTCGAGGCAGCATGACATCTTCTCCCGACCCATCGGTGCCCGATCGGTCCGCCCGCGCGCTCGACCGGCGGCTGGAGACGATCGCCCGCGATCCGTTCCGGGCGAAGTTCCATCTGCGCGGGCGGGACCTGGCCACCGCCGAACTGCGCGGGCCCGCCACCATGCGATGGCACGCCTACGACCTGATCGCCGCCCGGCTGGCACCGGCCGAGCCGTACAAGGACGGCAAGCAGACCCCTTACCGGGGCCACCCGGTCTTCGTCGCCCAGCACGCCACCGCGACGTGCTGCCGTACCTGCCTGGAGCGCTGGCACCGGATCCCCAAGGGGCGGGAACTGAGCCGCGAGGAGCGCGCCTATGTGGTGGACGTGATCTGCCGCTGGATCGAGCGCGAGGTGGCGGGCGGAGCTCCCTCCGCCCGCCAGGGCTGACGGCCCGGCCACGGCCGGCGAGCCGACCACGACTGACGGACCCGTCGGCGCCGACGGCCCCCGGCGTCAGCCCGGCCCACGGCCCGCGGGCCTCAGAGGGTGGCCGAGGCGTCGTGGTGGTGGCCGTTCCCGCGGACGTGCGGCACGGCGAGGGACGGGCTCACCGGCGTGACCGTCCAGTCCGGGTGGCCGGGCATCCGGGGCGTACTGGTGCCGTACAGCCACTCGCGCAGGAAGCCCGACTGGTCCTGGCCGGACACCTGCGAAGCGACGGCGATGTAGTCCTCGGTCGTCGCCGAGGCGTTGCGGTACCGGTCGAGGAAGGTGCGCTCGACGGCGGCGAAGACCTCGTCGCCGACGGCCTGCCGCAGCGCGTACAGCACCAGCACACCGCCCAGGTAGCGCTGGCTGTCGAACAGGTTGACCGCGTTCGGCGCGGCCACCGGTCCGGAGTCGTGCCGCCACTGGTCGCCGCGCGCGTAGGTGTCCTTCATCCGGGCCTCCATGGTGGTCAGGCCCAGCGAGTCGGGCCAGCCGCGCTCGTAGCGGTACAGCAGCCCGTAGAAGTCGGCGTGCCCCTCGTTGAGCCACAGGTCGGCCCAGGTGGCGGGGCTGACGCTGTTGCCGAAGTAGGAGTGGACCAGCTCGTGCATCATGTGCGAGCCGATCTTCTTCTCCTCCTGGAGCAGGAAGTTCGGCTTGTACAGGGTGAGGGTCTGGGTCTCCAGGCCGGTGAAGTCGAAGGCGTTCGGGTCGTCGGAGTTGCAGGGCAGCAGGCCGTACGTCTCGAACGGGAAGGCGCCGAGGCGCTGTTCCAGCCAGTCGACCTGGCCGGGGGTCAGTGACAGCGCCGGTTCCAGGGCGGCCGCGCGGGCGGTGGGCACGACGTCGCGCAGCGGCAGGCCGTGCGGGCCCCGGCGGTCCTTGACGACGTAGTCGCCGACGGTGATCTGCACCAGTTCGGTGGCCATCGGCGAGCGGGAGCGGTACGTGTACGCGGTCCGGCCGCCGTCCAGGTTCTCGGTGCGGACCAGGAGGCCGCCCGCGACTCCGCGCAGGCCGTTCGGGACCGTGACGCGGAAGGTGAAGTCGGCCTTGTCGGACGGGTGGTCGTTGCAGGGGAAGACGGTGTGCGCGGAGTTCGGCTGGCCGCACACCGCGAACCCGTCCGGTGTGACGACCCAGCCGGTGTGCGGCAGGCTGCGGCGCGGGTCGGCGGAGTACTCCACGCAGACGGTGGCCCAGGCCTTCTCCGGCAGGGCGCGGTCGGGGGTGATCCGCAGCTTCTCGTCCGCCTGCTCGAAGGCGGCCGTGCGGCCGGCCACGCGCACGGCCCGTATGTCCAGGCCCAGGGCGTCGAGCGAGAACCGCGTCAGGGGCCGGGTGGTGCGGATCTCCAGGGTGGCGGTGGCGTCGACCAGCCTGGTCGTCGCGTCGTAGGCGATGTCGAGGTGGTAGGCCGCGACGCGGTAGCCGTCGTTGCCGAGGCTCGGGAAGACGGGGTCGCCGAGGGTCTCCGGGCCCGGGGAGCCGGTGTCCCCCGGGTCCGCGGGCCGGGCGTACGCCGTCGATCCCGCGGTCAGCGCCGCGGCGGTGCCGATGAGGGCGGCCGCCGGGGCCGTCACTCTGGTGCGATATCTCATGGTCCGCTTTCGCTCGGGCGGCCGGCTGGTCGGGGCCGGCCGTCGGGTCAAGGAGCCGATCAACTCCCCTGACCGCGAAAAAGCGGCTTTGGTTGCATGAGCACGTCACCCTGGTGGCGAGATCCGTACCGGACCCCTGTCGAGCCGGGCTCGCCCACGAGATATCTTGATGTCGAGCAATGTTGCAGACGTGGAGCGGAGCACCCGGTGACTGACTCGACCATCATCTATACGCACACTGACGAGGCCCCGGCCCTGGCGACGTATTCCTTCCTGCCGGTGGTCCAGGCGTACGCGTCGCAGGCGGGTGTCGCCGTGGAGACCCGTGACATCTCGCTGGCCGGCCGCATCATCGCCGTGTTCCCGGAGTACCTGACCGAGGACCAGCGGATCCCGGACGCGCTGACGGAGCTGGGCGAGCTCGCCAAGACTCCCGAGGCCAACATCATCAAGCTGCCGAACATCTCGGCGTCCATCCCGCAGCTGAAGGCCGCGATCACCGAGCTCCAGGGCCAGGGCTACGCGCTGCCGGACTACCCGGACGACCCGAAGACCGACGAGGAGCGCGAGATCCGCGCCCGCTACGACAAGGTCAAGGGCTCCGCGGTGAACCCGGTGCTGCGTGAGGGCAACTCCGACCGCCGCGCCCCCGCCTCGGTGAAGAACTACGCCAGGACCCACCCGCACCGCATGGGCGCCTGGACCTCCGAGTCCAGGACCAACGTGGCGACCATGGGCGTGGACGACTTCCGCTCCACCGAGAAGTCCGTGGTGATCTCCGAGGCGGGTTCGCTGCGCATCGAGCTGAAGGGCGACGACGGCTCCACCACCGTTCTGCGCGAGTCGGTCCCCGTCCTCAAGGACGAGGTCGTCGACGCCTCCGTGATGCGCGTCGTCGCGCTGCGCGAGTTCCTGACCGCTCAGGTGGCCCGCGCCAAGGAGGAGGGCGTCCTGTTCTCCGTGCACCTGAAGGCCACGATGATGAAGGTCTCCGACCCGATCGTCTTCGGTCACGTGGTGCGCGCCTTCTTCCCGAAGACCTTCGCCAAGTACGGCGAGACGTTCGCCGCGGCCGGTCTGACCCCGAACGACGGTCTGGGCGGCATCTTCAAGGGCCTCGAGGCCCTGCCGAACGGCGACGAGATCAAGGCCTCCTTCGAGGCGGAGCTCGCCGAGGGCCCGGAGCTGGCGATGGTCGACTCCGACAAGGGCATCACCAACCTGCACGTCCCCTCCGACGTCATCGTCGACGCCTCCATGCCGGCCATGATCCGCACCTCCGGCCACATGTGGGGCCCGGACGGCCAGGAGCACGACACCCTCGCGGTGCTGCCGGACTCCAGTTACGCGGGCGTCTACCAGGCCGTCATCGACGACTGCCGTGCCAACGGCGCCTACAACCCGGCCACGATGGGCTCCGTCCCGAACGTGGGCCTCATGGCGCAGAAGGCCGAGGAGTACGGCAGCCACGACAAGACCTTCGAGATCCCGGTCACCGGTACCGTCCGCCTGGTCGACCAGGCCGGCGACGTCGTCCTGGAGCAGACCGTCTCCGCCGGCGACATCTTCCGCGCCTGCCAGACCAAGGACGCCCCGATCAAGGACTGGGTGAAGCTCGCCGTCACCCGCGCCCGCGCCACCGGCGACCCGGCCGTGTTCTGGCTGGACGCGACCCGCGCACACGACGCCAACCTGATCGCCAAGGTCGAGCAGTACCTGCGGGAGCACGACACCGAGGGCCTGGACATCCGCATCCTGTCCCCGGTCGAGGCCACCAAGCTGTCGGTGGAGCGCATCCGCCGCGGTGAGAACACCATCTCCGTCACCGGCAACGTGCTCCGTGACTACCTCACCGACCTGTTCCCGATCCTGGAGCTGGGCACCAGCGCCAAGATGCTGTCGGTCGTCCCGCTGATGGCGGGCGGCGGCCTGTTCGAGACGGGCGCCGGCGGCTCCGCCCCGAAGCACGTCCAGCAGCTGGTCAAGGAGAACTACCTGCGCTGGGACTCCCTCGGTGAGTTCTTCGCGCTCGTGCCGTCCTTGGAGCAGTACGCGAAGACCACCGGCAACCAGCGTGCCCAGGTCCTCGCCGACACCCTCGACCGCGCCACGGCGACCTTCCTCAACGAGGACAAGTCCCCGACCCGTCGCCTCGGCGGCATCGACAACCGCGGCAGCCACTTCTACCTGTCCCTGTACTGGGCGCAGGAGCTGGCCCGGCAGACCGACGACGCGGACCTGGCCAAGGCCTTCGCACCGCTCGCCGAGACGCTCGCCGCCAACGAGCAGCGCGTGGTCGACGAGCTGATCGCCGTCCAGGGCAAGCCGGCCGACATCGGCGGCTACTACCAGCCCGACCCGGCCAAGGCCGCCGCGGTCATGCGCCCGTCGGCCACCTGGAACGAGGCACTCGCGTCCCTGAGCTGACCGGACGGCTCCGAGCCCGTCCCGCAAAGCCGCCCCGCCCGGGACAACTCCCGGGCGGGGCGGCTGCGTTGCAGGCGGAGACGGCGAACGCGGTTGGGCTGGGACCGGGGTAGGAACGGAGGCGATGGCCGGATTTCGTCCCCTGCTCGCGACCGCGCACTTTTTTCAGAACATCGACGACGCCCCCCTTGGAGCAGCCCGTGCCGCCCGCCGTCCCGTCCTTCGAACTCCGTCCCGGCGCCGCGGACTCACCCGTGATCCTGCACGTGCCGCACTCGGCGCGGGAGATACCGCCCGAGGTACGCGCCGGCGTCCTGCTGGACGACGAGTCGCTGGAGCGGGAGCTTGACCACATCACCGACGCGCACACCGCGGAGCTCGCCGAGGCGGCGGCCCGCCTGTCCGCCGTCACCCCCTGGCGGTTCGTCAACCGGCTGTCCCGGCTCGCCGTCGATCCGGAGCGCTTCCCCGACGAGCGGGAGGAGATGCTCGCGGTGGGCATGGGCGCCGTGTACACCCGGACCACGCACCGCGGCGCTCTGCGCCCCGCGGACACCGACCCCGAGCCGCTGCTCGAGCGCTACTTCCGGCCGTACGCACGGGCGATGACCGAGGCGGTTGCCGACCGGCTGTCCGCCACCGGCCGCGCCGTGATCGTCGACGTCCACTCCTACCCCACCGCGCCACTGCCCTACGAGCTGCACGGCGAGGGTCCCCGGCCGCCGGTGTGCCTGGGCACCGACCCCTTCCACACCCCGCGCGCCCTGGCCGACCTGGCCCGCGAGGCGTTCGCCGGGTTCGGGGCGGCGCTGGACAGCCCGTTCAGCGGGGCCTACGTGCCGCTGGAGCACTACGGCCGTCAGAGCCGGGTCTGCGCCCTGATGGTGGAGATCCGCCGGGACACGTACATGAGCGAGCCGGGCGGCCCCGCGGGCCCGGGCCTGTCCCGGCTGGCGGCGGCGCTGGCCGCCCTTGTCGACGGCATGTCGCGCTGACCTCCTCGGACTGCGGCCGGAGCACTCCAGCGAGACAGGCGCCGCGAGGGCGGGCGTATGCCGCAGGAGATCACCACGCCCGCATTCCGGTCACCCGGTGAGGGCCGTCGGCGCGATCACCACCCGCTTCACGCCCGCAGCCACTCCGTGACGACCACCTCGCCGCCCGCTCGCAGCCGGAGCGCGAACGGGCCGCCGGGCGGCACGTCACCGGTGAAGCGGCCCAGGGCGTCGGCCATGAGGGGCGCTCCCGGCTGGGGGCCGCTGAGCACCTCGATCCGGGCCGGCTGCGGGGGCAGCACCTGCCCCATCAGGCCGTCCCCGGTGACCTCGACGTCGACCGTCAGTTCCCCCGCCTGGAAGGTCAGCATCCGCGGCACGTCCACCGCGCCCCGGACGGGGATCGCGTCGATCAGCGAGTCGAAGGTCAGCTCGGCGATGCGGGCGTCGAGGTCGTGCAGTGCGAAGGCCTCCAAGGCCAGTTGGCGCAGCTCGTCCGGCACCGGATCCAGGATCGTGGCGGCCTGGCGCAGCTCCTCCTCCAGCATCCCGTCGCCGAACTCGTCGTCGTGGACGGCCTCCTGACCGAGGACGAGGTCGTCGTCGCGGTCACCGTCGGCCCCGTTGCCGCTCATGCCGCTGTTGCGGCCGTAACCGCCGTTGCGTCCGTCGTCGCTCACAGCACCCCCCGTGCGTCGAGTCGTGCGCGCAGCCGCCGCAGACAGCGCTGGCGCAAAGGTCCGATGCTGCCCACGGCGATGCCCAGTGCGGCGGACACCTCCTGGTAGCTGGGCGGCGGCGAGGCCATCAGCACGCGCAGCAACTGCCGGCAGCGCTCGCCCAGTTCCTCGAACTCCTGCCACAGCCGACGCACCCGCTCGCTCTGGGCGGCTGCCTCCTCGGACTCGAGCAGCGACTGCTCGGGCGTGCCCTCCTCGCTGACCCGGTCCAGCAGTTGCGGATCATCCGTCACCGTCAGCCGGCTCAGGCTCCGCAGCGTCTTGAGGCACTCGTTCCGCGCGGTGCTCGCCAGCCACGAGCCCGCCTTGTCCGGTTCCCGGATCCGCCCCAGGTGCTGGGCGAAGCGGAACCACACGGTCTGGTACACCTCGTGCCCGTCCGCATCGGACAGCCGGTGAGCGCGCACGACGGACCACACCAGCGGGCTCAGCCCTTCCACCAGCGCCTTCCAGGCCGCCGCGTCACCGTCGACGGCGGACTGGACGAGCGCGCCGACATCTGTACGGTCCACGGTCCCACCCCTCGTGTACGGCATGTCATCGTACGCCGTGGCGGGGACGGCTTCGGCCCTCATGCCGGCGGACCGAGCCGCACGACCGGGACCGGGCGCCAGGTGGGCGGACGCAGCGCCGGTACGTGCGCCCCGCGCACTTCCGCGTACTCGGCGTTCGCCTCCAGCAGTTGACGCCGCGCCGCGCGCGGGTCGCGCTCCTTGTGCGCCGTCATGTGCGCCGCGACCATGCCGGCCGCGACCGGAGTGGCGAAGGAGGTCCCGCTCCAGTGCGCGAACCCCTCGAACATCACCTGGTCCGGTTTGCCCGGCGTGCTCTCCTTCTCCTCGCTCAACACGCCGGTGTGCCGCGGGTACTGACAGGTGCAGGTGTAGGTGAAGCCGAACCGGCAGGCGTCGTACGTGGAGTGCTGGTAGACGTACGGAACCGGCGCGTCGAAGCCGGTGAGGGCGCTGGTGAGCCGCTCGCCGGGGGCGTAGGCCTTGACCCAGGCACCGTGGTTGCTGAAGCAGGCGCCGAACTCGCCGTCGCTGCGCAGGGCGCCGACGGAGAGCACGGAGTCGGCGTAGTCGGGCAGATCGGCGTAGGCGGCGGGCCAGAAGGGGGTGGCGCTGGCGTTGTTGCCGGCGGCCGCGACCAGCAGGGTGCCCTGGGCGCGCAGCTCCCGCATGAAGGCGTCCACGCCGAGCAGGCCGTCGGTGCGGCCGTTTGAGGTGCCCGCGGAGAGGCTGATGACATCGGGCCAGCCGTGCTGGTCGACGGCCTCGAAGAGCCGGTGCCCGAAGTCGGACTCCAGGATGGCGCCAGCGTCGTTGAGGGTACCCCGCACCGTGATGTCCGTGTTGGGCGCGACGGACGCGACAAGCCCGGCGATGAACGTCCCGTGGCCGACGTACTGCTGGAGGATCCCCCGGTCGTCGGTCTCCTCGACCTGGGCGTCGCCCTGGACATGGGCCATCAGCGGGTAGGAACGGTAGTCGTGCATCAGGCCGGTGTCGACGACGAGGACGCCCACGGCGGTGTCGGCGTCGTACGCCGTCTCGGCGGGCGCCGGGTTGCTCCCCTGGGTGAGCGGGGCGGGCACCGGCTCGTCGCCGGGGCAGGCGTTGACCGCGATCGCCACGACGTGGTTGCGGCTGACCAGCCGCCGTCCGGCCCGCCCCTCGTGCGTGCGCAGGGCGCGCAGCGCGTGCGCGACGGCGCGGTCGCCGCTGCGGTCGCCGTGTCCGGGGTCGCCGACCTGGATGCGGGTGACGCCGGTGCGGTTGGTCTCGGGACCCGCGCGGCGCACATGGTCCGCGGACAGACCGGTCGCCTCGGTGAAGTGCGTCCGCACGGTGTCCTCGACCAGTCGCGCCTCCTCTCCGTCGCGGGCGAGGACCACGCCCTTCTCGTAGAAGAACTCGGACGAGTCGTCCGGTCCCATGGCCAGCGGGACGTCGGGCATCGAGCGCTGGATCTGGTCGAACTGCTCGTGGAATCGCTGAGGTGCCATGGCGTGTCCTCCCGTTGGGGCGGTGGTTCGTTCAGTCAGAGCCGCAGGGTCGTCGATTGATACAGCGCCAAACTGTGTGACGCGGTTCCTGCGGCCACTACCATCCGAGGAGTGACAGCGGGAAGCGACTCGGCTCTCGAACTGCTGCCGATGGTGTTCGCCGCCCCGGGCGAGGCCCTGGCGCGGGCCCGGGGGCTGCTCGACACCGGTCCGTCGCCGTCGCAGGCCTCCGTGGCGCACCAGGTGATCGGCATCTGGCAACGGGACTTCGGCGACATGCGCCTGGCGCTGTGGCATCTGCGGCGCGCCCGGAACCTGGCGGCGCGGGCGGAGTCGGCCGACCGGGAGGCCGACGTGCTGGCCACGCTCGGGGTCGCACTGGTGCACGCGGGGCGCACGCGGCGGGGTCTTGAGGCGTTCGAGCGGGGTGTCGCGCGCGGGAGCGGACACACCCGGGCCCGCGTGCTGTACCGGCGGGCGTACGTCTGGTGGGTGCTGGGCCGGCACCGCGAGGCGCTGGAGGACGTACGCCGGGCGATACCCGTGCTGCGGCAGACCGGCGACGTGATCTGGACGGCGCGGGCGCTGACGCTGCGGGCCACCGTGCATCTGGCGCTGGGGGCGGTGGAGCGGGCGGACGCCGACTTCACCGCGGCCGAGGCGCTGTGGGACACCACCGGCCAGGAGCACGACAAGGCCGACGCCGTGGAGAGCCGCGGACTCGCGGCCTTCCGTCAGGGCGACATCCCCGCGGCGCTGCGGCTGCTGGACGAGGCCGAGGAGCGGTACGCCAAGCTGGGCACACCGACGTTCATGCTGGACATCCGGCGCTGCGAGGTCCTGATGGCCGCCGGGCTGGCCCCCGAGGCGCTGGCCGAGGCGGACACGGCGATCGCGGTGCTCGACGACATCGGCGGCCAGTCGACGCGCAAGGCGGAGCTGCTGCTGGCCGCGGCCCGTGCCGCACGCCTGGCGGGTGACCCGCACACGGCGATCGCGCGGGCGGCCGTGGCCGTACGGCTGTTCACCGGGCAGCGGCGCCCCTGGTGGGAGGCGCACGCACGGCTGGTGCTGATCGGGTCGCGGGTGGCGGCCGGCCGCCGCTCGGGGCGGTTGGTGGCGGACGCCGCCGCGGTGGCCGAACGGCTGGCCTCCTTCGGCTCACCGGCCGCGCCGGAGGCGTCGCTGCTGGCCGGCCGGATCGCCCTCGCCCTGGGCTGGACCGCGGACGCCGAACGGCACCTGGCCGTCGCCGCGCGCAGCCGGTACGGCGGGCCGCCCCTGGCCCGTATGACGGGCTGGGCCGCGCAGGCCCTGCGGGCCCGGGCGGCCGGCTCCGGACGAGGCGTTCTGGAGGCCTGCCGGCGCGGGCTCGACGTGCTCGACGACCACCGGATGACGCTCGGCGCCTCGGAACTGCGGGCCCGCGCCACCGCGCAGGGGGCCGAACTGGCCGCGCTGGCCCAGCAGGCGAGCCTCGCCTCCGGCGAGCCGCGGCGGCTGCTGGTGTGGAGCGAGCGCTGGCGGGCCACCGTGCTGTCGGCGCCGCCCACCCGGCCGCCCGCCGACCCGGCGCTGCTCGGCGACCTGACCGCCTTCCGCGAGATCGCCGCACGTGCCGAGGGCGCCCGCAGGGACGGCCACCCGGTACCTGCGCTGGAGCGCGAGCAGCGGCGCCTGGAGCGGGAGATCCGTGCGCGGACCCTGCGTCTGCGCGGCGACACACCCGGCGGCGGCGGCCGTTTCGACCCGGGGCGGCTGCTGGAGCGGCTCGGTGAGGTGCGGCTGGTCGAACTGGCCGTACTCGACGGGCGGGTGCACGCGCTGCTGTGCGGGGCGGGACGGGTACGGCGCTTCGCGGCCGGGCGGCTCACGGACGCGGTGGTCGAGGCCGAGCATGTGCAGGCCGGGCTGCGGCGCCTGGCGCATCCGGGCGGTCAGGCCCGGCTGCCCCTGGTGGAGGCGGCGGGGCGCCGTCTGCAGGAGCTGCTGCTGGGTCCGGCCGCGCGGCATCTGGGCTCCGGGCCGGTGGTGATCGTGCCGCCGGGATCCCTGCACCGGGTGCCGTGGGCGCTGCTGCCCGCGCTGCGGGAAAGGGTGCTGAGCGTGTCGCCGTCGGCGAGCAGCTGGCTGCGCGCGCGGGAGACCGAGCCGCCGCCGGGCGGGCGCCAGGTGCTCGTGCGCGGTCCGGGGCTGGCGACCGGCGGGGCCGAGGTGCCGGAGCTGGCCGGCCGGTACGGCACGCCGACCGTTCTGGAGGACACCGACGCGCACGTGGCGCGGGTGCTGCAGGAACTCGACGGGGCCGCGCTCGCGCACATCGCCGCACACGGCACGTTCCGCGCGGACAGCCCTCTGTTCTCGTCGCTGACGATGGCCGACGGCCCGCTCATCGTGCACGACTTCGAACGTCTGGACCGCAGCCCGTACCGGATCATCCTCTCCTGCTGCGACACCGCCCGGCTCGCGTCCGTCGGCGCGGACGAACTCCTCGGTCTGGTCACCGCGTTGCTGCCGCTGGGCACGGCCGGGGTGGTGGCGTGCAGCGCGCCCGTCAACGACGAGGCGGTGGTGCCGCTGATGCTCGCGCTGCACAAGGGGCTCGGCGCGGGGCTGTCCCTGGCCGAGGCGCTGCGCGACGCGCGGGCCGCGCTGCCGGGCGACCCGGTGCACCGGGCCACGGGCTGGGCGTTCTCGGCGTTCGGGGCGGCCTGAGCGGCATTCCCGGGTCCTCACGCGGTGCGCGGCTCCGGCTGGTCCACCAGCCATGGCAGCGCGGCCCGGTCGCTCGCGCCCAGGCGGGTGTAGGCGCCGTGGAGGTGGTTGCCGACGGTGCGCACGGAGAGGGTCAGGCGTTCGGCGATCTGCCGGTTGCTCAGTCCGGTGGCCGCGAGCGTGACGATCTGCCGCTGCCGGGCGGTCAGTTCGCCCAGCACCAGCCCGGCCAGCGCCGGAGTACGGGCTCCCTGGCAGCGGCGGGCCAGCGCGACCGCGCGCGTGCGCGACACGCGGGCGGCACGCGGATCACGGTGCGCCCCCGCCGCCTGGGCGTGCGCTTCGGCCGCGCACAGCAGCAGTCCCCGCTCCCGGAGCGCCTCGGCCGCCCGGTCGAGGGCGGCCCCGTCCCCGCGCACCAGGGCGTCCGCGTGCCGGGCCAGGACGGCGGGGCCGGCACCGGGCAGCTCGGCGAGTCGGCCGGCGGCACGCTCCGGCGCGCCCAGGCGGACCAGGTCGTGGAGGAGGAAGGCGACGTCTCCGTACGGGTTTCGACGGTCCTCGGCGACCACGGCGGCGGCCTCCACCGCCTGGTCGAGGTCACCCTGGGCGGCCAGCAGCCAGGCCCGCGACGCGTCGGTCACCGGCCGGTCCGCCCTCGCGGCGCGGTCGGCCGTGACCTCGCCCGACTGGGCGGCCGCCAGGGCGTGTTCGGCCCGGCAGTCCGGATCGCCCGGAGCGTGCCGCAGCCCTTCGCGCGCCCAGGCGGCCGCCTCCCGCAGCTCGCCCCGCAGCCGGGAGAACCGCGCCCGGACGGCCGCGTACCCGGCCGGCACCGGCGCGCCCTCGTCCACCAGCCACTCCCCCACCGGGGTCGGCAACCGCCGTACGTCGGCCTGTTCGATCCTGTGTGTCAGTGCGGCCCGTTCGGCCCGCAGCGCGGTCGCGCACTGCTCGGGCGTGCGGGCCAGCCGTCCGGCCCGCAGGCGTCCGGCCGCCGCCCGCAGCGCCGGGCCGTGCAGGGGGTGGGCGAGGCGAACGGTCCGGTCGGCGTCGACGTGGACCAGGCCCTCGGCCTCCAGCGCTTCGAGCACGCGCAGGTCGAGGTTGTCCGCGTGCAGCGGCACGGGTTCGGCGAAGGCCACCTGTTCGAGGATCTGCCGTTCCTCTCCCCGTGCGCCGTCGAGGACCCGCGCACTGCGTTCGCGGACGGCCGCGGTGAGCGGCAGTGGGCCCCGCCAGGCCCACTCCTCGGCCTCGGGCGCGTGCAGCGGAACGGCCGTCCCCGCGGACGGAAGGCGGGAAGGGGCCGGCCCGCCGTGGTCGCGCAGCGCGCCGAGCAGGTCCCGCAGCAGACGCAGGTCGCCCCCGCACAGCCGGTGCAGCCGGTCGGCGGTGAGCGGCTCCGGCCCGCTGCCGCCGAGGGTGAGCAGCTGGGCCGTCTCCGCCCGGGGCAGTGCCTTCAGGGCGAGCCGCGGCAGCAGCTCGCCGGTCCACAGCCGGGACACCGCGCCGGGCACGGGGGCGTCGTCGGCCGCGACCACGAGCAGCCGGGTGCGGGCGTGCGCGGCGAGCTGGTGGACGAGGGCGGCCGAGGCGTCGTCGAGCAGATGTGCGTCGTCGACCAGCAGCAGCCGTACGCCCGACAGGAGGTGGACCGCGCGGTGCAGCGTGACGGCTTCGGGCAGCAGGTGCGCGAACGCGGCGAAGGGGATCCGCCGCGCCTCGGGCGTCCCGGTCACCCGTGCGCAGTCGGTGCCGCCCACCGCCTGGGCCACCAGCCGGGTCTTTCCGCAGCCTGCCGGGCCGGTCACCACGATGCCGGGCCGTCCGGCGGCCAACGACCGGCGGACGATGTCGAGTTCCTCCTCACGGCCGGTGAACGGCCAGGGCAGTTCGGGGGTCTTCGCGTCGCCGTCGAAAGTCGTCACGGAAACAGGACCCGGGTTACTCACCCCTGATACAGGGGGACTTGAGTAGCCCCCGACTCAGGCGCCCGGGGCGGGAGGGACGGCAGTCTGGGCGTATGACCGCCCGCTACTGCTCGCTGCCGCGGCAGTCGGCCCCGTCGTACGCTCCGGGGCTGGCCGCCGAGCGGCTCGCCGCGCTCGTCGGCGGGCGGCAGATGTGGGTCAACGGCACGGTTCTGCACTACTACTTCTTCGGCGACGACACCGACGGCTCGGTCATCGCGGTCCCCGCGACCGGGGAGATGCGCAGGGTCTCCTGGGCCGGTGGCAAGGACCAGCAGGACGTGGTGCGCGACTGTTTCCGGGAGTGGGCGGACCTCGGCGTCGGCGTCACGTTCGCCGAGGTCGGCGACCGCTCCGAGGCGGAGCTGCGCATCGGGTTCCAGAGCGGTGACGGCTCCTGGTCGGCGGTGGGGCGCGAGGCGCTGCAGGTCGGTCTGAACGACCGGACGATGAACTTCGGCTGGGACCTGACCGCACCCGGACAGCGCGCGACGGCCCTGCACGAGATCGGGCACGCGCTCGGCATGCGGCACGAGCACCAGAGCCCGTTCGCGGGCCTCCTCTTCGACGACGAGGCGGTCTACGCCGACCTGGCGGGCGCCCCCAACCACTGGAGCCGGGAGAAGACGTATGCCAACGTCCTGCGCAGGCTGCAGCCCGGTGAGGTCAACGGCTCCGTCTGGGACCCGCTGTCCATCATGGAGTACCCGTTCGCGTCGGGGCTGATCCTGGAGCCGGAACAGTTCCGCGGGGGCATCGACCCGCCCGGCACCCTGTCACCGGCCGACAAGGAGTTCGTCCTGCGCTGGTACCCGCCGTGCGGGCCGTCCCGGCCGGCCCCGCTGGTGCCGTTCCGCTCTGTGCCGCTGCGCCCGGGGCCCGGCGAGCAGACCGACTTCACCGTCGAGCCGCCGGAGAGCCGCACCTACACTCTGCGCACCTTCGGGGAGTGCGACGCCGTCGTCGTGGTCTTCGAGGAGCGCGACGGCGAGCCGCGCTTCCTGTCCGGTCAGGACGACGGCGGCACCCGGCACAACGCCACGCTCGCGGTCCGGCTCGTCAAGGGCCGCCGCTACATGGTCCGCGTACGCCTGTACTCCACCTGGGGTTCGGGCGAGACGGCGGTCATGTGCTGGTGACAGCACGGCCCCGCACCGCGCGGACACACGAACCGCAGTCCGGCGCCGGGGGAGCGGTCGGGGACGCCACCTTCGGGGGAGGGTGACGTCCCCGACCACGGCGCCACGGTGCCCAACCCCACGACGCCGCCCGGCGGCCGCGCGGGTCCACCAGTGGGAACGGCTCAGCGGTGGCCGCCGCGGACTGCGTCGGCGGCGTGGGCGGCCCAGTCGAGGATCCGCACGGCCGCCCCGGCGGCCTCCAGACCCCGGCAGTGCGCGTGGTGGCGGCGGGCGATGCCGTCGAGGTCCAGATGGGTGCCGAAGGCGGGGTGGGCGGCCAGGCGGCGCGCGTAGGCCCACACGGCGGGACGGTCGGCGATGCGGTGCACGGCGCAGGCGTCCAGGTGGTTGTGGTGCACGGTGTCGAGCCGCACGAGGTGTGCCCACAACGCGACGTCCGCCGAGGTGAGTTGATCACCCGTCACATACGGATGCCGGGTCAGCTCTTGCTCCAGTACGTCCAGCGCGCCGAGCAGGACCTCCAGGGCCGCGGCGCGTTCGGCCGGGTCGCCCCCGGCCTGTCCGGCGCGCTGGGCGGCCTGCTCGATGTCCTGTGCGCACAGGCGCTCGACGGCCTCGATCCGCGTCTGTGCGCCGCTCGGGTGGAGTGGGGCACGGCTGTCGCCGAAGTGCCGGTCGAGGTCGCGCACGATGTCGGGCGCGTGGGTGCTGACGATCCGCCCCGACCAGTCGTCACTGAGCACCGGACCCAGGGCCGGGCCGGTGTAGCGGTGGGCGCTCGCCTCGTACAACGGGCGCAGGGCCGAGTGGCCGCCGCCTGGACAGTCCGGCACGGCGGGCAGGAGGGTCACCGGGCAGATGTCGTCGAGGGCCAGCAGGCTGTGGGTGACGGCGATGCGCAGGCCCTGGGGGCAGGCGGTGGACAGATGGAGGCGGTAGCGGCGCGGCACTGCGTAGTGGCCGCTGCGCGCGTCCCGGCCGATGCGGCCCCGGAAGGCGGGGGCGGACGGTGCCAAGGGGTGGGCGGCCGGCGGTGTGACGGTCATGGGTCTCCCCGGGTACGGGCGCGCGAGCGGACGCGCGGCGGAAACGGCGTCGAGGGCGTCGAAGGCGTCGAAGGCGTCGAAAGGGAGCGCGCGGCGTTCACCGCTGTGCGCCGGCCGCGACGGCATCCGCGGTGATGCCGCCGGTCCGGCCCGGGCACCGGGTGGGCGCGCTCAGCCGAGGGGGCTGATCGCGCTGCAGACCCGCAGCAGATCGATGTGCCGACGGGAGGTGAGAAGGGGCGAGGGCGCAGGCGTACGGCTCACTCGGCTGGTGACCGGCTCAAGGCACCCCATGCTTCCCTACCTGTTCACTGGGATTCTTCACTGGAGTGTCGGTCCGCCTCGATGCGCAGTCAAGGGGGCGTACGCCAGCCGTCGCACTCGTCTTGAGGCGTGGACGGGTGCGTGGTCTCAGGACTCGGACGCCCCCTCGCCCTGGGGCAGGGACGGCGCGGCGGTGGTGGCCCGCGGGATCAGGCGCGTGGGCAGCACGATGTGCCGCCGCGTCTGGTCGCCCTCGGGCTCGTTGAGGAGTTCGAGGGCCAGTTCCCCGGCCTCACGGCCCATGTCCGACGGCGACTGGGCCACGGTGGACAGATCGAACCACTCGGCCACCTGGTGGTCGTCGAAACCGATGACGGACATCTGCTCGGGCACCTGGATCCGTGCCGCGCGCAGGGTGTGGATGACGGCGACGGCCAGTTCGTCCTGTTCGGCGAAGACGGCGGTCGGCGGCTGACGCAGACTCAGCAGGTGTCCGACGCCCTCCACGAGGCCCCGCTTGTCCTCGAAGGCCATCGTGATCACCAGGTCGTCGTCCGGCGGGATGCCCGCCTCGGTGAGCGCCTGCCGGTAGCCGTGCAGCCGGGCGCGTGAGCTGAAGCTGAAGCCGCTGGCCCCCACGGTCGGGGCGAAGGCGATCCGGCGGTGTCCGAGGTGAAGCAGGTGGCGGGTGGCCTTCACGGCTCCGGCCACGTCGTCGACGTACACGCTCGGCCGGCCGTGGGCGTGCTGGCTGACGTAGATGACCGGCATCCCGAGGTGGTCCAGCCGTGCGGTCTCCTCGTCGGTGAGGTCGAAGCCGAACACCAGCAGCGCGTCGGCGTTGCGCCGGGCCGGGAGCCGTTCGAAGAACGAGGTGCGCTCGGTCATGTCCGGGATGACGTAGACGTTCAGCTCCATGCCGGCCGCGCGCAGCAGCGGACCCAGGGAGTTGAGCGCCGAGCCCATGAACCAGGAGTTGAGCGTGGGCACGAGCACCGCCACCACGCCCGTCCTGCCGGTGACGAGGCTCGCGGCCTGCCGCGAGACCGCGAAGTCGAGTTCGCGGGCGGCCTGTTCGACCCGGGCGCGGACCTCGGGCGAGACGGTGGTCAGGCCACGCAGGGTGCGCGAGACGGTGGACGCGGAGACGCCTGCCCGTTCGGCGACGTCGGCCATCGTGGGGTGCCGTGGAGCGGGTGCCATGAGCGGAAGTTAGCACAGATCGAGGTCCGCGCCAGGCTCGATGTGACAGCGCTGTCACGCGACCCATGTGGGGCTATACGCCCCTGTCTGCCCATGAAAAAGCTGCGCACAACACCTAGTTCTGTTCGAGCTACCGACAAGTTACCGATTGACTTACCTCAGGTGCACTCCTAGCGTGCAAGCGTTGTCACGGCGGCGCCGAAGTCAGCCTCACCAAATCGGCACGTACGGCTCTGACCTGCACTTTCCCTGTGTGCAAGACCGTGACAGCACAGTCTCGGGGCGGTCGCCCCGCCTTCGGTTCCGCACGACCAGGAGAGAGACAGTGAAGACCACGACCAGCAGAGCCCTGCAGTGCTCGGCGACACTCGTCGCCGCCGGACTCCTGCTCACCGCCTGCGGCTCGTCCGGCGGCAGCGACGCCGGGAAGCAAGCCCAGAACGCGTCGTTCCAGGGCCGTGGCCCGATCACGTACGTGGCCGGCAAGGACAGCTCCGGCGTAGTCCAGAAAGTGATCGACCGCTGGAACCAGCTGCACCCCAAGGAGAAGGTCACCTTCATCCAGCTGCCGACGGACGCGGACTCGCAGCGGCAACAGATGATCCAGAACGCGGAGACGAAGTCCGACGCCTACACGGTGCTCTCCCTCGACGTCGTGTGGACGTCGGAGTTCGCCGCCCACCAGTGGATCGACCGCCTGCCCGAGCAGCAGTTCCCGCTGGGCAAGATGCTGAAGCCGGTGGTGGAGACGGCGCGGTACCGGGGCGGGCTGTACGCGGCCCCGGCCAGTTCCGACGGCGGCCTGCTGTACTACCGCAAGGACCTGCTGAAGAAGGCGGGCATCACCACGCCCCCCACCACCTGGGCGCAGATGACGGCGGACTGCGCCGAGGTGAAGAAGCTGCCCGAGGCCCAGAACGCCTCCTGTTACGCGGGGCAGCTGCAGAAGTACGAAGGCCTCACGGTGAACTTCGCCGAGGCCGTGAACTCCGCGGGCGGCGTCGTCACCGACGCGAACGGCCGGCCGGACGTCGACACCCCCGAGGCGAAGAAGGGCCTGGACTTCCTCGCCGGCTCCGTCAAGGACGGGACGATCCCGAAGGAGGCCGTCACCTACCAGGAGGAGGACAGCCGCCAGGCCTTCCAGGCCGGCAAGGTCGTCTTCCTGCGCAACTGGCCGTACATGTACTCCCTGGCCCAGAAGAGCGAGGTCGCGGGGAAGTTCGGGATCGCACCGCTGCCCGGCCTCGACGGGCCCGGCTCCTCCAGCCTGGGCGGCCACAACCTCGCCCTTTCGTCCTTCGCCAGGAACAAGGCCACGGCCCTGGACTTCATGAGGTTCTTCAGCGGTGCGGACAGCGCGAGCACCTTCCTCAAGGACGCCTCCCTCGCCCCGCCGTACGCGGGCCTGTACGAGGACCCCTCTCTGGTCAAGCAGTATCCGTACCTGCCCGTCCTCAAGCAGTCGATCCTGCGGGCCGTGCCGCGTCCACGGGTCGTGCAGTACGGCGACGTGACATCGGCGATCCAGCGGGAGGCGTACGCCGCCCTGACCGGTGGCAAGAGCAGCGCCCAGGCGTTGAAGGACCTGCAGGCGGAACTGCAGAAGTCCACGGCGCAGTGAGGAGCGGGTCCATGGCCGATACGAAGATCCCGCCCGGAACCACTGCGCGGCCCCCCGGCAGCGCCGCCGCGCGGGCGTCCGCGCCGGCCGGCCGGCGTCGCACGCGGGCCCGGGCCACGGCGGGCTCGGGGCGGATGGCGGCGCTGCTGGTGTCGCCCACGCTCCTGGTGCTGACGATCGTCGTGCTGTATCCGACCCTCATGGCGCTGAAGGAGTCGCTGTACGGGCCGAAGGGACTGGACCCGAAGACCGGCTTCATCAGCACCACCGAACCGTTCGTCGGGCTGACCAACTACGCCGACGTCCTCGGCGCGGCCGGGGACCGTTTCTGGAACGCCTTCTGGAACACCACGTTCTTCACCGTCGTCACGGTGGGCCTTGAGACCGTGATCGGTGTCGCGATGGCGCTGATCATGCACAAGGCGTTCCGGGGCCGGGCCCTGGTGCGGGCCGGCATCCTCGTCCCCTGGGCGGTGCCCACCGCCATCTCCGGCCTGCTGTGGCGGTGGATCTTCAACAGCGACGGCGTCGCCAACGCGCTCCTCGGCCACCAGATCCTGTGGACCACCGAGGGTTTCCACGCCAAGGTCGCGGTCGTGGTCGCCGAGGTGTGGAAGACCGCCCCCTTCATCGGACTGCTGGTCCTGGCCGGCCTGCAGGTGATCCCGAACGAGGTGTACGAGGCGGCCCGTATCGACGGGGCGAGCGCACCGGGCCGGTTCTGGCACATCACGCTGCCCCTGGTGAAACCCGCGCTGCTGGTGGCCGTGCTCTTCCGGTGCCTGGACGCGCTGCGGATGTTCGACCTGCCGTACATCCTGATCGGCGCGCAGAAGAACTCCGTGGAGACCCTGTCCATGCTCGCGCAGAACGAGGCCTCCAACGTCCGTTTCGGGCCGGCCTCCGCCTACGCGGTGCTCCTCTTCCTCTACGTCCTGCTCATCGCGCTCGCCTTCGTGCGGCTGCTGGGCACCGATCTCGTGGGCGACCGCGGCGGCGGGCGGCCGGGCCGCAGCGCGCGCCGACGGCTCGTCGTGCCGCGCCGGGCGGGGGTGACGGCATGACCCTCACCGCGAAGTGGCGCCAGGGCCTGCTGTACGCCGGGGTGGCCGCGGTGGTGGCCTACTGCCTGGCCCCGTTCTACTGGATGCTGGTCTCCAGCCTGCGGCGCACCTCGGACATCTTCGACACCTCGCTGTTCCCCTCCCCCGTGTCGTTCGAGAACTACCGGGCGGTGTTCGACCCGTCCCAGGGGTTCACGCGAGCGCTGCTCAACAGCCTCGTCGTCGCCGGTGTCACCACCGCACTGGCACTGCTGCTGGCCACGTTCACCGCCTACGCGATGGCCCGGCTGGAGTTCCGGGGCAAGCGGCTGATCCTGACGCTGATCATCGCCACCTCGATGTTCCCGGTGGTGTCGATCGTGGTCCCGCTGCTGAAGCTGTTCACGGACATCGGCTGGATCAACACCTACCAGGCCATGATCGTGCCGAGCATGTCCTTCGCGCTGCCGCTGGCGGTGTGGAACCTGACCACGTTCTTCCGGCAGCTGCCCGAAGAGCTGGAGCACGCCGCCATGATCGACGGCTGCACCCGCGGTCAGGCCTTCCGCAAGGTCATCGTCCCGCTCGCCGCGCCGGGCATCTTCACCACCGCGATCATCACCTTCATCGCCGCCTGGAACGAGTTCCTCATCGCCCTGTCGATGACGAACAAGCCCTCCATGCAGACCGCGCCGGTCGCCATCTCCAAGTTCTCCGGCGCCACCCAGTTCGAGACGCCGTTCGGCAGCCAGATGGCGGCCGGCGTCCTGGTCACCGTCCCGCTGGTGGTCATGGTGCTGCTCTTCCAGCGCCGTATCGTCGCCGGGCTCACCGCCGGCGCGGCGAAGTAGACACCGCACTGTCCCGTCGACTCGAAGGGCCGACCGAAACCCATGTCACGTACCGCACCGTGGTGGCGCAGCGCCGTCATCTACCAGGTCTACATCCGCAGTTTCGCCGACGGCAACGGCGACGGCGTCGGCGACATCGCCGGGCTCCGCTCCCGCCTGCCGTATCTGGCGTCGCTCGGCGTGGACGCCGTCTGGATCAACCCGTGGTACAAGTCACCGATGGCGGACCACGGGTACGACGTGGCCGACTACCGCGAGATCGACCCGCTGTTCGGCACGCTCGCCGAGGCCGAGCAACTCATCGAGGAGGCGCACGCGCACGGGCTCCGCGTCATCCCCGACATCGTGCCCAACCACACCTCCGACCAGCACGCCTGGTTCCGGGCGGCGCTGGCCGCCGGGCCCGGCAGCCCGGAACGCGAGCGCTACGTCTTCCGGCCCGGCCGCGGGCCCGGCGGTGCCGAACCGCCCAACGACTGGGTCTCCTGCTTCGGCGGACCGGCCTGGACCCGGCTGCCCGACGGCGAGTGGTACCTGCACCTGTTCGCGCCCCAGCAGCCCGACCTCAACTGGCAACACCCCGAGGTGCGCGAGGAGTTCGAGTCGGTCCTGCGGTTCTGGTTCAGCCGGGGCGTCGACGGGTTCCGCATCGACGTGGCCCACGGCCTCGTCAAGCACCCCGAACTGCCCGACCTGCCGCCCCGCCAGGAGCCCGCGGTGCTGGGTCCGCTCAGCTCCCGGGAGCCGGTGGGCGAGCAGCCCCGGCAGCACACCGACCACCCGCACTGGGACCGTGACGAGGTGCACGACATCTACCGCGCCTGGCGCAAGGTGGCCGACGAGTTCCCCGGCGAGCGGTCGTTCGTCGCCGAGGCCTGGGCGGACACGCCCGAGCGGCTCGCGGCCTACGTCCGCCGGGACGGTCTGCACACCGCCTTCAACTTCGACTTCCTGATGGCGAGCTGGAATGCCAAGGAGCTGCGCTCGGTCATCGACGACTCACTCGCCATGCTGGGCGCGGTGGGCGCACCGGCCACCTGGGTGCTGTCCAACCACGACGTCATGCGCCATCCCAGCCGCTACGGCCGTCGTACGGTCAGGAAGTGGGTGGCCAACGAGCCCTACCGGCCGGAAGGTCCGGCGGACCTGGCCCTCGGCACCCGGCGGGCCCGCGCGGCCGCGCTGCTGATGCTCGCGCTGCCCGGCGGCGCCTATGTCTACCAGGGCGAGGAGCTCGGCCTCCCGGAGGTCGAGGACCTGCCCGAGGAGGTGCTCCAGGACCCGGTCTGGGAGCGGTCCGGGCACACCGACCGGGGCCGCGACGGCTGCCGCGTGCCCCTGCCCTGGTCCGGCACGGCGGCACCGTACGGCTTCGGCCCCGAAGGCTCCGCCGCGCCCTGGCTGCCGCAGCCCGCGGACTGGGGCGCGCTCAGCGTGGCGGCGCAGACCGGGGACGAGACGTCGATGCTGGAGCTCTACCGCGACGCCCTGCGCCTGCGCCGCGCGCACCCGGCGCTCGGCGACGGCACCCTCACCTGGCTCGGCGCACCCGAGGGGGTGCTGGCGCTGCGCCGCGAACCCGGATTCGTCTGCGTGGTCAACCTCTCCCCCGACGCGTACCGGCTGCCCGATCACACCGCGGTGCTCCTGTCGAGCGGCCCGGTCCGGGACGGCCTGCTCGCACCGGACCACGCGGCCTGGCTGGCGGTGTAGCGGCCGGCCCCACGGGTGCCCGTCCGCGCGGGCGCGGCTCCGGCGTCAGGTGCCTGAGCTGCGCCCGGCCGCCGCGGTCCTGCGGCGGCCGGGTCTCCTGAGTGCGTCCTTGGTCCTTCGGTGTCGGCGACACCGAAGGGCAGGGGCAGGGGGGCCGGAGTGTGACACCCACAGTGCGGTACGTGACCCACGTCCCGCCCGGAGCGGGCTCCCGTTCATCGCGGGCGTGGGCCCGCGCCGGTCAGAGCTTCCCGCCGATCTCGCACGCCCGGCACGGCGGCCGGCCGCAGGTGCACTGCATGATGGCGTCGAGCACGTCCCTGTCGTGGTAGAGGCACTCGTCCTTGCAGGTGTGGCGCGGGATGAATCCCGCCGGGATCTCACCGGGCCACGGCTCGTGACCGTCCCGGCACCGTGCGAAGCGCTCCGGGTCGTTGGAGTGCAGGTCGTGCATGCTGGAGCGAGCCTCGTCCTCCAGCTCCCGCACACGTTGCACCAGGCCCTTGAGCTCGGCGGCGATGCTGGTGTAGCGGTCGGCCCCGGTCCTCACGTGTGCGGCGCGCAGCGCCATCACGGCGTTGCCCAAAAACCTGCCGGCATCCTGGAGGTCGGTCACGTGATGCATCTGAATGCCGTTCACGCCACGCACCCATACGGCGTCCATGCTGCTCACTGATCCACCTTCCCGGCGTTCGCCTGGTTTTTTGTCAAACATTATGCGCGGCGCCGGTGCCTCCGCATAAGGAAAAATCAACCTATTCAAGGACGCTAAAAGGTGCGGGGGGCACCAGTCCAGTAGATATCGGGTGAGTCGGCTCACAGGAAGCACGGACTCACCGCTGGGGGCGGACTCGCAGCTGGTACGGCATACCGGAAGGCGGAGTACCCCCTTACGCCGAGGGCACTCCGCCGAATCTCCTGCCGATTTCCCGTGCCCCGGCTTCTTTTGTTCCTCCCTGCGTTGATCAGCGGTACCCTGATAGGTGAGTGACCGGGCCGTCATCCGGCGGAGAAGGTCACGCGGCGGTGGGGCTCGCCGTACCCGAACCGCGGCATTCGGTGCCGCCAACAGTCCCTACTCGTGAAGTCGTCTCTCGGCCCGTCGTAAGGCCCGCGCGAGTAGGAGGGTCACGGCATGAGAAGCGAGAAAGCCCTGCAACTGACGATCTTCATTGAGGAATCCAGCACCTGGAATCACAGGCCGCTGTCCGCGGAGATCGTGCACCGCGCCCACGAGGCCGGGCTGGCGGGAGCGACGGTGTTCCGCGGCGTCGAGGGATTCGGTGCCTCCTCGGTGATCCACGGTTTCCGGTTGCTGTCGATCAAACAGGATCTTCCGCTGGCCATCGTGATCGTCGACGACGAGGAACGCGTCCGCCGCTTCCTGCCGGGACTGCGGCAAATGATCGACGAAGGACTCGTGATCGTGGAAGACGTCGACGTCATGCAATGGACGCAATCACGGCAGGCCCAGGGCGGCGCTACCGCCTGACAGCACTTCAGGCGGTCTTGCGCGGCCCGGCGGTCTTGCGCGGCCCAGGGCCGGCCGTTAGTCCTGCGCGGCCGAGTGCCGCCTGCCCGGCTATCCGAACACCGCCTGTGCGAGGGCCAGGCCGACGAAAAGGGCCCCCAGTCCGGCGACGACCGAGGCGATCACGTTGACCGCCGCGAGGAACCGCGCTCCGGCCTCGGCCAGAGACAGGGTCTCGTAGGAGAAGGTGGAGTACGTGGTCAGGGCACCGCACAGGCCGGTGCCCAGGAGCAGCTGCACATCCTGCGGGGAAGCGGCGGCCAGGGCCGCCCCGGTCAGCATGCCGAGGATCATCGACCCGGTGACGTTGACGGCGAAAGTGCCCCACGGAAAGGTGGTGTCGTGGCGGGCCTGGACCGTCCGGTCGATGAGGTACCGCAGGGCGGCACCGACGGCGCCACCGGCTGCCACGAGCAGGAACTTCATGGGTTCGCGGCTTCCCGGCCCTTGTAGTGGACCACTTCGACCTCCTGCACGGTGACCAGGCCCTCGATGCCCAGCTCCTCGAGCTGCGGCAGGAAGGCGCGGATCCGTTCCTCCTCGTCGACGATGACGACCGACGTCGGCAGGTCGTCGGCCATGGACAGCAGCCGTGTCGTGTGCACGACGGAAGACGCTCCGAATCCCTCCACGCCGCGGAACACCGTCGCCCCGGCCAGCCCCGCCTCGTGAGCGCGGTGCACGATCTCCGTGAACAGGGGCTTGTGGTGCCAGGTGTCGGTGTCGTCGACGAAGATCGTCATGCGCAGCGCGCGTCCATTGAGTCTCATTTCGATCCCCTCGTTGCCAGGACCACCCGGCGGGCGCCGACCACGCCGATCTTCACCGCGACCATCGCGACGACCACGGTCGCCACAAGGTAGACCAGAGCGACGCCGGCCCTGCCCTCCCGCACCAGACGCTCGATGTCGGCGCAGTAGGTGGAGAAGGTCGTGAAGCCACCGAGGACCCCGGTGCCGAAGAACGGGCGCAGCAACGGGTTCGCGGTCCACCCCTCGGTGATCGCGACCATGAACGCGCCGATGACCAGGCATCCCACGGCGTTCACGCTCAGTATCGTCCAGGGGAACGCCGCTTTGCCCGTTGGCCACAGCAACGTGGCCGCATACCGGGCGCAGGCGCCGATCACCCCGCCGGCGGCGACCACGGTGAGCACACGCAGGGTCCTGCGGCGGGCGTCCCGGCGTCGGCGCGCCTCTTCCACAGCGGCACTTTCCGCCGTTGCCGTGGTCACAGAATCCTGCGCGGGCTGCTCACTCACGTCGTCTCGTTCCACACGCCGCCACACATGTGCCTCGCGGGACAGCCCCTGCCCTCGACACGCACGAACGACGGTCGGTCGGGCACCGCCCAGGAGCCCTGTCATCCGGCCGCTCCAGGTATGAAATCCAGCCTAAACCCTGGGCCGGACACGAGTTGCGCCGAGACCGTGGCGGGGCCCGCAGGACAAGACGAGTGCGTCCTTCACTCAGGCTTCAATCAGCGGTGCGAACAGACCTCACCGCACCGCCGGCCGCTTCCGGCGGACCTCGACGCGCCTCCCGTGCGCCGGGCCGGCCGCACAATTACCGGGCCGGATTGCGTGGCGGCTTGGCGGCCATGCGAGCGGCATACGACGCTCTCCACATTCCGTAACGAGCTGGTCCACCTGTGCAAGAAAGGACCGGCGGAAAAGACGTGCCGCAGGGCGCACCCAGCCGCACGGCGGGCCCGTGGGCAGTGGCTGCGGGGGCCGCCCCCGGCTCGCTCTGAATAAGCGGCAGGCCGGCTCCTCCCCGACTTGACACGTCGATTTACCGGACGTCTCCTGGAAGGGAGGAAAAACGCTGCGGTATGCCCTTAATCAGAGGGCGGGCCGCACACACTCGGGGTTGGCCGGCGTCCACCGGCAACCGGAGGCTGCAGATGGCGACCTACGAATATCTATGCGACCGTTGCGGGCCTTTCGAGGTGAAGCTGGCGATCGGAACGGCACCCAAGGATTATGGTTGCCCGGTCTGCGCAGGCGCCGCGCGACGGGTGTACTCCTCGCCGGCTCTCGCGCAGACGCCGAAGGCGTCAGCCGCCCTTCGTGCCCGCGAGGAGCAGTCCCGCGAGGCCCCGGCAGTGGTCTCCGAAGTGCCGCCCCGCAGAGGGCGGGTGCGACAGCAAGTGCACCCCGCGCTCTCGCGGTTGCCGCGTCCCTGAGGGCGGTGGTGGACCAGGCAGAACGTCTCATGCGGGTCTCGACGCCGGGACGCGGACGTCGTTCCCGTTGCGGTGCGGGGAATCATTTTCGCCCCCACGCGGACTTTAGGAGGTGCGTCCCCGTGGGAAACGTGGGACTGCTCTTCGTCGGTGCGGTGCTCTTTCTCAACGGGTTGCTGCTCCTGGGCAAGGTCGACGCCCGGTCAGGAGCGGTGTTCAACCTTTTCGTGGGTGCACTCCAGGTACTGACTCCGACCTACCTCATCTTCGTTGCCGCCGGTGATCCCAAGAAGATCCTGGCGGCTTCCGGTATCTATCTGTTCGGCTTCACCTATCTCTATGTAGGTATCGGCCTCCTCGCAGTACTCGACACCACTGGGGTCGGCTATTACTCGCTCTTTGTGGCGATTACGGCCCTGGGATTCTCGTTCGTCAATTTCCATCTCGTCAAGGATTACCCGTTCGGAGTCATCTGGCTCTACTGGGCATTCCTGTGGTTCCTGTTCTTCTTGCTACTTGGGCTCAAGATGGACAGCCTCACCACCTATACGGGCTGGGTCACGGCGATCGAAGGCTGGGTCACGGGCGTGATTCCCGCCTTTCTGCTGCTCTCCGGCTACTGGACGCACCCCGACGAGACCGCCATCGCACTGGCGGTCTTCGGCGTGGTGGTCTTCGGGGCGCTGTGGCCGCTCACCCGGAAGTCGCGGCTTCCGGCCCCCTCCACCCCGGAGGCCGGAAGCGTCGGCGCACCAACGTGACCGGATCAGAAATCCGGATCAGAAATGAGGAACTGTCATGCCCGAAGTTCTCTTCACCGTGGACCACTCCAAGTCGATGCGTGAGCAGGACGTTCCCGGCCACAACAGGTGGCACCCGGACATTCCTTCCGTCGCCATGGTGCGGCCGGGATCGGAGTTCCGCGTGGAGTGCCGTGACTGGACCGACTGCCAGGTCGGCAACAACGACACCGCCAACGACGTCCGTGACATCGACCTGACCATCCCCCACATGCTCAGCGGCCCGATAGGCGTGGAGGGCGCCGAACCCGGCGACCTGCTCGTCGTCGACATCCTCGACCTCGGCCCCGTGCCGCAGCAGACCGGGGACGCGGCGGGCCAGGGCTGGGGCTACACCGGCATCTTCGCCAAGGCCAACGGCGGAGGCTTCCTGACCGACTACTTCCCGGACGCCTACAAGGCGATATGGGACTTCCACGGCCAGCAGGCGGTCTCCCGCCACCTTCCCGGGATCCGCTTCACCGGAATAACCCACCCCGGGCTCTTCGGAACCGCCCCCTCCGAAGAGATGCTCGCCCGCTGGAACGCGCGCGAGAAGGCGCTGATCGAGACGGATCCGAACCGGGTCCCGCCGCTCGCCGTACCGCCGGACGCGACCAACGCACTCGCAGGCACGGCCACCGGAGACCTCGCGCGGCGCATCGGCGAGGAAGGCGCACGCACGGTGCCGGCCCGCGAGAACGGAGGCAACCACGACATCAAGAACTTCACCCGCGGATCGCGGGTCTACTACCCCGTACACGTCAAGGACGGCAAGCTCTCCGGAGGCGACCTGCACTTCAGCCAGGGCGACGGAGAGATCACGTTCTGCGGCGCCATCGAGATGGGCGGCTTCATCGACTTCCACGTCGACCTGATCAAGGGCGGCATGGAGACGTACGGCATCTCCACCAACCCCGTGTTCATTCCGGGCAACGTCGAGCCGAGGTACTCGGAGTTCATCACCTTCATCGGGATCTCCGTCGACCACGACACGGACACGAACTACTACCTGGACGCGACGCTGGCCTACCGCCGGGCCTGCCTCAACGCGGTCGAGTACTTCAAGAAGTTCGGTTACAGCGGAGAGCAGGCCTACCTGCTGCTCGGCTCCTCGCCCATAGAGGGACGTATCAGCGGCATCGTCGACATTCCCAATGCCTGCTGCTCGCTGTACGTGCCCACGGCCATGTTCGACTTCGACGTCCGGCCCACCGCGGGCGGACCGATGAAGGCCGACCGCGGCCAGTGCGCGACGGCCAGCGCCTGACCGGACGACGACGGCCCCGCAGCGCCTGCTGCGGGGCCGTCACCGCACCCATGCGTCAGGGGCGCTCCCGAGAGCGCCCCTGATCGTCGGCTGTTTTCGACATCCCGGTCGGGACGACAGGATTTGAACCTGCGACCCCTTGACCCCCAGTCAAGTGCGCTACCAAGCTGCGCCACGTCCCGGTGCGTTCGTGCGGCGGACCGCGTGAACGCGCAGGTAAACCCTACCGCACGTGGGCGGCCGGCTCGGCTCGGCCGATGTGCCGCCGCCGGCGTCCCGGAGCCGCCGTTCGCGCCGGCCTCGGGCCAGTTCGGTGGCCACCTTGGACACCGTAGGCCGCCTACGCCATCTCCGCTGCCTCCCGACGAGGCGGCCGGCCGCTTCCCCGGCCGCAGCGGATCCGGCAGATGCGCCGCCGGCCGTCCCCCTCCGACAGCCGGCGGCGCACGACGGTGCGCTCGGACCGACGGCGCCGGTTGGACGGGGCGAGCGCCAACCTCGCGGTGGAGTCCGCCAGTTCACTCCACACCTTCGGCGGCACGGGTACCCCGTTCGCCGCGCGTGCCACCGCCGGTACGGCACCGCGCGTCCCGCGGGGTGCATCTTCTGCCATGTCGCACGCACGTTCACCGGCATCAGCATCGGCAAAACGGTGGAACGGTGGAACACCAGTCCGCCAAGGGCCGGATGAGCCGGGGCCCGGCGTACGGGCGGGCGTTCCCGGGGACGTCCCCGGCGTCCCCGGGACGCGGGGACGGCATCACCGGCGGGTGGCACGGAAACGCTGGGCGACGTGTGATCACGACGCGTGATCACAGGAACGACAGCCCGGAGGCTTCCATGATCCGACGGACCCTCACCAGTGGCCTGCTGGCCACGGTCGCGGTGCTCGCGCTCGTACCCACGGCGGCCGACGCCGCCCAGGGCGGACCCGCCCAGCGGCCCGCCGCGGCGGCGGTCGCGCCGCACCTGCTCCCCTCGCTGCTCACCGCCGCCGTCCCGCAGGCACCGGCGGTGTACCACTCCGGCCGCTCCGCGCACCACGCGCACCAGATGCGCCCGGTCCGGCACCTGCGTCACACCAAGCCGCGGGCAGCACACCGTCGTTCGGTCCACCCGCTCGGACGCGTGACCACGCGCCACTTCGCGCTGAACGTCCGCTCCGGTCCCGGCACCGGCTACCGGGTGATCGGCGTCCGGCACGCCAACCACCTGGTGACACTCAAGTGCCGTACGTACGGCTCCTGGGTGCGCGGGACCCGGCAGTGGTACCGGCTCACGCACGTCCGGGGCTACGTCTCGGCCCGCTACGTGCGGGTGCGCGCCGCCGTCCCGTGGTGCTGACGCGTCGTCGGCTCCGCATGTCCTGACGTCCGCCCGGGCCTGTACGCGAACCAGGCGTTCGCGTACGGGCCCGCGTCACGTACGCCGCCGCCGGCTCACCTTCCTCATACCTCCCGCAGGTGTGGGGGCGCCCCGAACCAGGGAATCCATTCCGACAACCGGGGCGAAACGCCCAAAGCGGGAGCGGAGTCGGGAGACGCGTCATGTGGCAGCAGCCCCAAGGAGCGGCACCGTCGAGCGGGCCGCTGGCGGCGACCCTGCGCGAGCTGCGGGAGCGTACGGGTCTGAGCCTTGCGGCCCTGGCCGCACGCACTCCCTACAGCAAGTCGGCCTGGCACCGCTATCTGACCGGGGCCAAACACCCGCCCCGCTCGGCCGTGGAGGCGCTCGCCGGGCTCGCGGGCGCCGATCCGGAACCGGCGCTGGCCCTGTGGGAGGCCGCCGGCGAGCCGCCGGCCGCACCTGCGGGACAGGTCTCGGCACCCGGGCGCCTGCGACGGCTCCTGCTGCCGGCCCTCACCCTGCTGACCGCGATCGCCGCCGTCGTCGCCGCCGCCCTCGCCACGTCCTCCCGGTCCGGTGCGCCGGGCACACGGGTCGTGATGACCTCGCAGCGCTGCCACGGGGGGTCCTGCCAGGGGGAGTTGCCCGGCGCCTCGGTCTGCGCGGGGGACGCGCGGACCGAGAGCACCGTCACCGACGTCAGCTACACCGTGCGGCTGCGGTACTCGCCCTCCTGCGGCGTCGCCTGGTCCGAGGTACGCGTGCGCGGCGCGGTCGCCCGGGAGGTGTCCGTGCGGGCGGGTGAGGACGCGCTCTCGGCCACGTACTCCGCCGACGACGTGCGGGGTTACACGAGCCCCATGCTCTCGGTGACCTCCGCCCGCGGTGTGGAGGCGTGCGGCGAGGTCTCCGGGCAACTGGCGTGCACCGGACTGGACAGCGACTCGGAGCAGGAACGCTGACCCGCGCCACGAGTGCGGGGGCCTTCCCGGTGCGGTCCCGGGGCGACCGTGGTGACGGGCCGGGTACGGCTACTTGATGATCGCGTTGGCCACCACCACGACCAGCCCGAGCAGCGCGTCCCCCGCGCCGATGCCCACGGCGACGCGCCAGCGGCGCCCGGCCCACCGGGCGGTGACCAGGCCCAGGGCGAACAGCATGGCGATGTTGAGGGCGAAGGCCGCGTACTCGACGTCCTGTGTCGGCCACCAGCCCCAGCCGGCACCGGCGAGGATCAGGACGGTGGGCAGGACGGCCACCACCAGCGGCCACTCGTCGGTCAGGGCGCGCAGCGCCTCCCAACGGCGCTGCGGATGGCGCTCGGCGATGTAGTGGGCGTAGCCGTGCGCCAGGGCGGAGGCGAACGCGGTCACCAGCAGCCAGAGAGCATCGTAGCGGCGGCTCGCCGGGGAGGTGTGGCCGTACGTGGAGAGCGCGGCCACCATGGCACTGGCCAGGACGGCGCCGTAGACACCGCCGAAGAGCAGGAGGGACCGGGTGTCGTGCGCGGACCGCTCGGGGACCGGCGCGGTGGTGTGCGCCATGTGCTGCTCTCTTCGCGGGCGTGCGGAGACGGTCCCCTCAACGATCACCCGAGCCGCCCACCACCGCCACTGCGCCCTTCCCCCTCCGTGTTTCGCCCTTCGCCCTCTCCGTTCCCCTCCCCCCTCGTCCCCTCGTCCCCTCGTCCCCTCGTCCCCTCGTCCCCTCGTCCCCTCGTCCCCTCGTCCCCTCGTCCCCTCGTCCCCTCGTCCCCTCGTCCCCTCGTCCCGACGAAGTGTCCGCGCGCGCCCGCCGATCCCCCACACACTGTCGGGGCCCGGGCGCCCTCCCGCCCGGTTAGGTTCGCCGCATGACTCACACCTTCGCCCTGAACATCCCCGACGCCGAGCTCACGCCGGAGCCGCTCGACCCGGAGCAGATCGTCTCCGGGACGCCCGAGGTCAGCGGGAAGGTGGTCTGGGAGTCGGCGGACGGCCGCCGGATCCGTGGGGTCTGGCAGATCACTCCCGGCGTCGTCACGGACACCGAGGCGGACGAGGTGTTCGTGGTGATCAGCGGGTCGGCGACCATCGAGGTCGAGGGCGGTCCCACACTGCACGTCGGCCCCGGCGACATGGCGGTCCTGCGCGAGGGTGACCGTACGAGGTGGACGGTGCACGAGACGCTGCGCAAGGCGTACGCGATCGACCTCTGAGCCTTCCCCGCGGGCGGCCGGTCAGCCGCCGGCCGCCTGCGGCGGCATGTTGTACGGCGTCACCACCTGGATCGGGGACGGCAGTGTGGGACCCGCGGGGGGCAGGGCGCCGTGGGCGCGCATCACCAGGTGGCAGGCCTCCCGCATGTCCTGGCGCAGATCGTGGTGGAGCACCGCCGACAGACGGTGCTCGCGCAGCAGGCGGGTGTTGTCGTGGTCCAGGTCGTGGGCGATGAACACGGCGCACGTTCGGCCCAGGTCCTCGAAGGCGCGCAGGGTGGCGATGTTGCCGCCGCCGATCGAGTACACCGCGCGGATCGCCGGGTCGCGTTCCAGGGCGGCCCGGACGAGGTCGTACTGCGTGGCGTCCAGGCCCTGCCCCTCGGCGATCTCCACCAGGGTGCGGTCGGGGTGCAGGGCCCGCATGGCGCCGCGGAAGCCCATCTCGCGCTCCTCCTCGTTGCGGAAGAAGCCGCTGCTCAGGCTGGTGAGGATGTTGCCCGGGCGGTCGCCGAGCCATTGGCCCATGAGGTACGCGGCCGTGGCGCCCGCCGCCCGGTTGTCGCTGCCGACGTAGCCGAGCCGGGTGCTGGCGGGCAGGTCGGTCACCAGGGTGACGACCGGGATGCCAGCCGCGGCCAGCCGGCCGACGGCCGCGGTGATCTCGGGTACGTCCGGGGCCTTGAGGATCACGCCCTGGGAGCCGCGCCGGGCGATCCGGTCCAGGGTCCGCACCTGCTCCTGCACCGGTCCGGTCTCGCGGAAGTGGAAACGGGAGCGGACCACGGCCGGGTGCAGGGACGGCAGTTCGGCCTCCAGCGCGGCGCGTACGGCGGTGGTGAACCGTTCGGGCGCCTGCATCACGATGTCGACCATGAAGGTGCGGCCGGCGAGCCGGACCTGGGTGCGCTGCCGGTCCAGGTCGGCGATGGCCCGGTGCACCTCCTGCGCGGTGTTCTCCCGTACCCCTCCGCGGCCGTTGAGCACGCGGTCGACCGTCGCCTCGCTCACGCCTGCCTGGCGGGCGATCTCGCGGATCGGGAAGGGGTGGCCCATACGGAGGCTCCTTGAGGGGTTTTTGATGGCTTCCTGCTGGTTGTTCGAGGTGTTTGTACTGACAAGAATGACAGGGCCGCGTCCGCCGCGCGACGAAGTCGTCGAGACCGAGCGGGCTCGCAGAACCGACCGGGTCGCCGACACCGAAGGGACGACGATGTCCTTCACCTCCGTACGCCGTCCTGACTGGCTTTGCGAGCAGGACTGCGACCTCGACGCCCTCCGCGCGCTCGTCGAGCGCACCACCGACCCCGCGGACTGGCCGCACGCCTCCCATGTGGAGCACGAGGTCCTGGTCTACGACAGCGAGCGGCTGCGCCGCGCCGGTGATCGCCGGGCGGTGCAGGCCGAGCTGGTGCGCGCCCTCGACGAGGGCCCCGGCATCGTGGTGTTCCGGGGCGCCTTCCCGGCCCCCTCGGTCGTCGACCGGGCCACGGCCGTCTTCGACGCGCTGATCGCCGAGCAGCGCGCCTCGGGCGCGGCCGCCGGCGACCACTTCGCCCGGCCGGGCGCCAACGACCGCGTGTGGAACGCGTTGGAGAAGGCGGCCCTGTACGACCCGGAGGCGTTCGCCGACTACTACGCCAACGACGTCGTCGCGCTGGTCTCCACGGCCTGGCTCGGCCCCGGCTACCAGGTCACCTCCCAGGTCAACGTGGTCAACCCCGGCGGCGCCGCCCAGACCGTGCACCGCGACTACCACCTGGGCTTCCTCACGGGCGAGGCGGCCGCCGCCTATCCGGCGCACGTGCACCGCCTGTCCCCCGTGCTCACCCTCCAGGGCGCGGTCGCGCACTGTGACATGCCGGTCGAGTCCGGTCCCACGATGTACCTGCCGTACTCGCAGCAGTACGAGCCCGGCTATCTCGCGTGGCGACTGCCCGAATTCCAGGCCCACTTCGAGGCGCACCACGTCCAGCTCCCGCTGGCCAAGGGCGACGCAGTGTTCTTCAACCCGGCACTGTTCCACGCCGCGGGGACGAACCGCTCGGCGGACGTCCGGCGCATGGCCAACCTCCTCCAGGTCTCCTCCGCCTTCGGGCGGGCCATGGAGACGGTGGACCGCGTGGCCGTGGCGGGCGCGGTCTACCCCGTGCTGCTCGAGCGCAAGGCCGCGGGCGCGGACGCGGAGTGGCTGGACCACGTGGTCGCCGCGAGCGCCGAGGGCTATCCGTTCCCCACCAACCTCGACAGCGACCCGCCGGTGGACGGTCTGGCCCCGCCCTCCCAGGCGGACGTCCTGCGGCGGGCCCTGCGTGAGGAATGGCCGCCGCAGGCGCTGCGTGCGGAGCTGCGGGCGGGTGCCGTGAGGCGCGAGAGCTGACAGAGCCGGGAAACGCGAAAGCCGGCAGGGCAGAGAAGGCGAAAGCCGACAGAGCTGAGAGCCGAGGAAGCAGATGGCCCCGATGGGACTTCTCGACGGCAGGATCGTCCTCGTCAACGGCGGCAGCCAGGGGGTGGGCGCCGCCGTCGCGCGGGCCGCCGTCCGGGAGGGCGCCGTGGTGGCGGTGACCGGGCGGCGGCCCGAGCCGGGCGAGGCGCTGGTGGCCGAGCTGACGGCCGCCGGAGGCAAGGGCATGTTCGTACGCGCCGATCTCGCCGACGCCGGACAGGCGAGGGGTGCCGTGGCCGAGGTGGTGTCGGCGTACGGCCGGATCGACTGCCTGGTCAACTCCGCGGGGCTGACCTCGCGCGGCACCCTGCTGGACACCACGCCCGAGCTGTTCGACGCGCATGTGGCGATCAACCTGAGGGGCCCGTTCTTCGCGATGCAGGCGGCGGTGGCGGACATGGTGGCGCGCAGGGAACCCGGCACGATCGTCAACATCATCACCTCCTCCGCGCACGCCGGGCAGCCGTTCCTGGCGCCGTACGTCGCGGCCAAGGCGGGACTCGCCGGGCTGACCCGCAACGCGGCGCACGCGCACCGCTGGGACCGGATCCGGATCAACGGCCTGAACATCGGCTGGACCGCGACGGAGGGCGAGGACGCCACCCAGCGCGCCTTCCACGGCGCGGGCGACGACTGGCGGGAGCAGGCCGCCGAACGGCTGCCGATGGGCAAGCTGGGCCGCCCGGAGGAAATCGCCGACTTCGTGGTCTTCCTGCTGTCGGAGAGGTCCGGTGTGGTCACCGGCTCGGTGATCGACTGGGACCAGAACGTGCTCGGCGGACTGGACTGAGAGCAACCGGTCGAGCCTTCCGGCGACCGGGGAACGGCCCCGACGGCGATCGGGGTCCGGGGCGGAGCCCCTGGCAGCGGCAGCAATCACACACTTAGGAGCAGCGGAGCACATGCGCATCGGAATCCTCGGCCTCGGCCGTATCGGCGCCTTCCACGCCGAGACCCTCTTCGGACTCGACGCGGTCGAGTCGCTCGTCGTCGCCGACCCGTTCGCGGGCGCCGCCAAGGCCGCCGCCGAGCGGTTCGGGGCCGAGGTCGCGGACTCGCCCGAGGCGGTCCTGGCCGCGGGCGTGGACGGCATCGTCGTGGCCGCGGCGACCGACGCCCACCCGGCCCTGATCCTGGCGGCCGTCGCGGCGGGCGTCCCGGTCTTCTGCGAGAAGCCCGTGGCCCGCACCATGCCGGAGGGGGTGCCGGTGCTCAAGGCGGTCGAGGGCAGCGACGTCCCGGTCCAGATCGGCTACAACCGCCGTTTCGACACCGGTTTCGCCGCCGCCCGGGCGGCCGTGCAGGGCGGCGAGCTGGGCAAGCTGCACACCGTGCGGTCGACCACGCTGGACCCGGCGCCGCCGCCCGCCGCGTACGTCGCCTCCTCCGGAGGCATCTTCCGGGACTGCTCCGTGCACGACTTCGACATCATCCGCTGGGTGACCGGACGGGAGGTGACCGAGGTGTACGCCGTCGGCGGCAACCGGGGCGCCGAGTACATCAAGGAGGCGGGCGACGCCGACACCACGGGCGCGGTCCTCACCCTGGACGACGGCACGATCGCGGTGGTGTCCAACAGCCGCCACAACGCGCGCGGTTACGACGTCCGCATGGAGCTGCACGGTTTCGCCGACTCCATCGCCGTGGGCCTGGACGACAAGCTGCCGCTGCGCTCGGTCGAGCCGGGGGTGACCTTCCCCGCGGGCACCCCGCACGACTTCTTCATGGACCGCTTCACCGACGCCTACCGCGCCGAGCTGACCGCGTTCACGGAGGTGGTGGCCGGACGGCTGGCCTCGCCGTGCACGGTCGCGGACGCGCTGGAGGCCGGGTGGATCGCCGAGGCGTGCACGCTGTCCCTGCACGAGCACCGCCCGGTGCGCATCGAGGAGGTGCGCACCGTCTGATCCTCCCGGGGACGGGCTCGTCCCGGTCAGCCGCGCGGGTCCGTCCCGCCTCAGCCGTGCGGGCCCGCCCCTGCGAGCAGGGCCCGCTCCCGGGCCGTGCGGACGGCCGCGGACAGGGTGGTGATGTCGTAGGCGCCGTGGTGGCGGCGGCCGTTGACGAAGAAGGTCGGGGTGCCGGAGACGCCGCTGAGGTCGGCCGACTCCACGTCCTCGGCGACCCGGTCGGCGCCCACCCGGTCGCGCAGGTCCTCGCGGAACCGGTCCATGTCCAGCCCGACGCGCCCGGCGTGGCGCAGGAGGTCCCACGGACGCAGGTCGCCCTGGTGGCTGATGAGGATGTCGTGCATCTGCCAGTAGCGGCCCTGGCGGGCCGCAGCCTCCGCGGCCTCCGCGGCGAGCTGCGCGTTGGGGTGAACGTCGGTCAGCGGCAGGTGCCGCCAGACATAGCGCACGTCGTCGCCGAAGTCGGCGAGCAGCTCGCGCACCACCGGCTCCGCCAGGCCGCAGTACGGGCATTCGTAGTCCCCGTACTCGACCAGGGTCACCGGTGCGTCCAGCGGGCCGCGGATGTGGTCGCGGTCGGGGTCGACGGGTTCGCTGAGGTCGACGATGACCTCGCCCTCGCCCAGCAGCGCCCGGGCGCGGGCGTGCGGCGGCAGCAGGCCGAGGACGCGGGTCAGCAGCCAGGTGAGGAGGAAGGAGCAGACGACGCCGGCCAGGATGCCGATCTTCGCGTCCTCCAGCCGGGCGCCGCCGAAGGCGAGGGCCGCGATCAGCAGCGACACCGTGAATCCCACCCCGGCCAGGGTTCCGCCCGCCAGGATGGCGCCCCAGCCGAGCGGCGGGCGCAGCCGTCCCCGGCTCAGGCGCGCCGCCAGCCATGTGGAGCCGACGATGCCGATCGGTTTGCCCAGTACGTAGCCCAGCAGGATGCCCAGGGTGACGGGCGAGGCGAAGGCGTCCGCGAGCCGGCCGGCGCTGATCGTGAGGCCGGCGTTGGCGAGCGCGAAGAGGGGCACGACGGCGTAGCTCGTCCAGGGGTGGAAGGTTCGTTGGAGCCGCTCGTTGGGCGAGAGCGCGGAGGCCAGTCCGCGGCGCAGGGTGCGTTCCAGTTCAGGGGTCGGCTGCTCGCGAAAGCTCCGGAAGAGCCGGGAGACACGTTCGAGGGCGCGCCGGTGGGGCGGATGCGCGTAGGTCAGCAGGCCCATGACCAGACCGCTGACCACCGGGTCGACGCCCGACCGCAGCAGCGCGCCCCACAGCGCGAGCGCCAGTACGCCGTACACGCCGGAGATCAGCACACCGGCCGAGCGCACCAGGAGGATCACGGCGAGGAGACCGAGCGCGGTCAGCAGGCCGGGGAGGTAGATGCTCCCGCTGTAGGCGAAGGCGATCACGGCGAGCGCGAGCAGGTCGTCGGCCACGGCCACGCTGAGGACGAAGACCCGCAGGCCGCCGGGGAGCCGGGAGCCGACGACGGCGAGCACGCCGAGCGCGAAGGCGGTGTCGGTGGACATGGCCACGCCCCAGCCCTGGGCCGAGGGCTGACCGGCGTTGACACCGAGGTAGATCGCGATCGGTACGAGCATTCCGGCGACGCCGGCGATCGCCGAGAGCGCCAGCCGACGGCGTTCCCGCAGCTCCCCGATGTCGAACTCCCGGCGCGCCTCCAGACCGATCACGAAGAAGAACAGGGCCATCAGCCCGCTGTTGATCCACTCGCGCAGCTCCAGGGACACCCCGACCGGGCCGGCGGTGAACGACATGCGGGTGCGCCAGAAGGCCTCGTACGTGCCGGGAGAGACGTTGGCCCACACGAGGGCCGCGGCCGCGGCCGCGAGCAGCACCGCGGCACTGCCGGTCTCGGTGCGCAGGAAAGTGCGCAACGGGCCGCGCGCGCCCGCGCCGCAGGCGGTCTGTCCGGTCATCGACGGCTGGGCCGGTGGCATCGTCTGTGTCTCGGACAAGTCGGGCACCCGAATCCTGGTCGGTCGACGGTGGCCGGGGAGCGGTCGGCGCGGTACGTCACCTGGCGGCGGACTCCGCGGGCAGGTTGAAAACGTGCTGGGGAGAGACGACCTTTGTGATCGTCTCGCCGAGGAGGGTGCTGGGTTCGGTCCCCCGGTCGTCGATGTCGGTGTTCAGCAGGACGACGAGGGTCGTCCGGGCCGAGGGCAGGTGGACGGTGAGCGACTCGTAGCCCGGCAGGGAGCCGTTGTGGCCGATCCAGCCCCGGACGTCGAAAATCCCCAGGCCGTACCCGGTGCCCGGGATCGGGGTGGGCCCAGTGGTGAGCCGCTGTTTCTGCGTGGCGGGGTCGATCAGTGTGCTTCCGTCGGGCAGTACGCCGGTGGCCACGGTGCGTGCCCAGACGTGCAGGTCGTCCAGGTCGGAGATCATCGCGCCGGCCGCCCAGCCCCAGGAGGGGTTCCAGTCGGCCGCGTCCGCGACCCGCCCGTCGGCGGTCTGGTTGGTGTAGCCCTGGGCGTGCGGCCGCGGGAACTCGGCGCCGGCCGGGAAGAGGGTGTGGTGCAGGCCGGCCGGTGCGAGGACGTGGTCGCGGATGTAGTCCGCGAGCGACTGGCCGCTGACCTTCTCGACGACCAGGCCGAGCAGGATCAGGTTGGTGTTGCTGTAAGAGAACTTCTGGCCCGGCGGGAAGAGGAGGGGGTGCCTGAAGGCGTAGCCGAGCAGCTGTCGTGGGGTGAAGGGCCGCTGCGGGTCGGAGGTCAGCGCCTTGAAGAAGCCGTCGTCGTCGGTGTAGTTGAACAGTCCGCTGCGCATCCCGGCCAGCCGGCGCAGCGTGATGGCGTCCCCGTCCGGCACGCCGTCGACGTACTTGCCTATGGGGTCGTCCAGGCCCACCAGGTGGCGGTCCACCAGTTCCAGCAGTGCGGTCACCGTGAACGTCTTGGTCTCGCTGCCGATCCGCAGGTAGAGGTCCGGCGTCATCCTCCGGCCGGTGCTCTTGTCGGCCACGCCGAACGACTTCACGTACTGCCCCTGGTGGGGGGTCCACAGGCCGACGGTGACGCCGGGTATGTGCGCCTCGCGCATGACGCGCCGCACGGCTTCGTCGAGCTGCCGTGTCACGTCGGGGGTGAGGGTGCGGACACCGGCCGACGAGGGGAACGAGGGGGACGGCGGCACAGGCGAGGGGGCGGCGGGCGCGGCGGGGACCGGGGCGGGCGCCGCCAGGGCGGGCCCGGGAGCGAGCGGGACCACGAACATCCCCACGGCTGTGCCGGTGACGGCCCCCCTGCGCAGTCGTGTGCACGCGTGCGTCATGGGCTGACTCCAAGCGCATGAGAAAGGGACCCGGAGTCGTCACCGACGGCGGACCCCACGACCCGGCTCCCTCAGCATAGGAGCAGCCCTGCCCCACCGCCCGCCGGCGGCAGACGGCCGCAGCCGTTGCCGGTCCTAGGCACCCCGCCAGACATTGGCGAAGGCCGCGTTCTCGATGGCCCGCCGCTGGCGTACCGCCTCCAGCTCCATCACCGCGTCGTGGACGGCGGCGAGCACGGTGAGCACGGAGTCGTCCGTGACGACGGGTCCGTCCCCGGTGACCTCCTCCCGAATGCCGACGGCCGCCGCGAGTGCGGCGAGCACCGGTTCGTCCGCGGCCCAGCGGTATGCCGCCCGCCGTCGCGCCTCGGTGTCGCTGACCAGGGGGCGTCCGCCGCGGAACGGCGTCCAGCGGCTGCGCTTGCGGGTGACGTGGCCCTCCTCCTCCAGGGCGGTCAGATACACGGAGGACAGACCACGGCCGCGGCGCCACAGCCAGTCCTCCAGCCGCTCGTACGGTGCCTGCCGTACGAGCGCCGACGCCGCCTCCCGCAGCAGGTGGTCGTCCGGCACCGGCCGCAGGCGCGGCACGATCCGGTCGCCGACCAGCTCCAGCGCCTCCGCCCTGAGCAGGTCGACGGCTTCCGCTCCGGCGAGGGCGAGGGAGACGTCTCCCTGCCCGACGGGGTGCACCGGCACCACATCCATGGCGACGATCATCAGGTCGCGCGGTGTGCTCATGAGGGCTCCCGTCGAGCGCGAGGGCGACCGCGCCGCCGGGCGGACGGCACGGATGCTCCGGCACGGCACCTGCCGTACGCGGCCGACTGTAGCGCGGCCCGCACACCGGAAGACGGGTGCGACGACGCCGCCGGCCCCTCTCGCGGGTGGCCGCGATCCGTCGCCGACGTGCGCGCGGTGTTGTTCGTCGTACTGCCGTTGTACTGCGCTGTCGGCAGCGGTCAGGCGCCGCAGGACCGCAGGAACCTGCGGGTGCGCACCGCGATGGGCAGCGGCCTGTCCGGCTCGCACGGGTACATGTCCTGCTCGACGATCGCGAACAGGTCCACGCCCAGCTTCTGGGCGGCGGCCAGGACCGGCTCCAACGCCGGTACGCCGGACGGCGGTTCGCACATCACGCCGCGCTGCACGGCCGGCCCGAACGGCACCTCGCCGGCCACCACCTCGGCGAGGATCCCCGGGTCCACCTGCTTGAGGTGCAGGTAGCCGATGCGTTCGCCGTAGGTCTCGATCAGTTTGACGCTGTCGCCGCCGCAGTAGGCGTAGTGCCCGGTGTCCAGGCACAGGCTGACCAGCTCGGCGTCGGTGGAGTCCAGGAAGCGCTCGACGTGCGCCTCGGTGTCGATGTGGGTGTCGGCGTGCGGGTGGACGACGATGTCGAGGCCGTAGGCCTCCTTGACCTCGTGGCCGAGCCGCTCCATGCCCTTGGTCAGGTGTGCCCACTGCTCGGCCGTCAGCTCCGGCGGTTCCAGGATCTCGGCGGTCTTGTCGTCACGCCAGAAGGACGGAATGACGACAAGGTGCCGTGCGCCCATGGCCTGGGTGAGCGCGGCGACCTGGCTGACGTGTTCCCAGGTGGCGTCCCAGACGGCCGGGCCGCGGTGCAGGCCGGTGAAGACCGTGCCCGCCGACACCTTCAGGTTCCGCCGGGTCACCTCGTCGGTCAGGCGGGCCGGGTCGGTGGGCAGGTAGCCGTAGGGGCCGAGCTCGATCCAGGAGTAGCCGGCCTGGGCGACCTCGTCGAGGAAGCGGTCCCAGGGCACCTGCCGCGGGTCGTCGGGGAACCAGACGCCCCAGGAGTCGGGGGCCGAGCCGACCCGGATGCGGTCCAGCGCAGGGGCCATGTCAGGAGTTCCCTTCGGAAGACGTCGGTACGGAGTGGGTGAGGTCCTGCTCCTCGGGGAGCTCGTCGACATCGACCCCCCGGACCTGGGCCAACTCGTGCTTGAGGGCCGCGAGTTCGGCGCCGCCGGCCATGTGGTTGGTCAGCTCCTCCAGGCTGACCTCGCTGCGGTCGGCGCTCAGTTCCGGAGTGCCGAGGCGCAGCACGCTGAAGTGGTCGCCGACCATGTAGGCGTGGTGCGGGTTGTGGGTGATGAAGATGACGCCGAGGCCGCGGTCGCGGGCGGCCGCGATGTACTTCAGCACCACGCCGGACTGCTTGACGCCGAGGGCGGCGGTGGGCTCGTCCAGGATGAGGACGCGGGCGCCGAAGTAGACGGCGCGGGCGATCGCCACGCACTGGCGCTGGCCGCCGGACAGGGTGCCGACGGGCTGCTCCAGATCGTCCAGGACGATGCCCATGTGGCGCAGCTCCTCGTCCGCGGTCCGCTTCATGCGGGCGATGTCGAGGCGGCGCACCGGCCAGGGGCCCTTGGTCATCTCCGAGCCCAGGAAGAAGTTGCGCCACACCGGCATCAGCGGGACGGTCGCCAGGTCCTGGTAGACGGTGGCGATGCCCTTGTCGAGGGCCTCGCGCGGGGTGGTGAAGCGCACCGGGGTGCCGTCTACGAGGAACTCGCCCTCGGTGTGCTGGTGCAGCCCGGAGATGATCTTGATCAGGGTGGACTTGCCGGCTCCGTTGTCGCCGAGCACGCACGTCACCCGGCCGGCGTGGACGGCGAGATCGACGCCGTGCAGGGCGCGGACGTTGCCGTAGGACTTGCCCGCGCCGCGCAGTTCGACGACGGGCCGCTCCTGCTCGGGCATGGTGTCCCGGAGGATGGCACCGTGGGTTCCGGTTCCGTTGGTCGTCATGTCGGTCACCTCCGGGTCGCCGTGCGCTGGACCCACAGATTGATGAGGACGGCGCCGAGCAGCATCACGCCGAGGAAGGCCTTGAACCAGTCGGGGTTCCAGCCGGCATAGACGATGCCCTGGTTCACCATGCCGAACATGAAGGCGCCGAAGACCGGTCCGATGGCGGAGCCGTAGCCGCCGGTGAGCAGACAGCCGCCGATCACGGCGGCGGCGATGTAGATGAGCTCCTGTCCCACTCCCTCGCCCGACTGCACGGTGTTGAAGGAGAACAGCTGGTGCATGCCGAGGAACCAGGCGCCGAAGCCGACGGTCATGAACAGGGTGATCTTGGTGAAGTTCACCGGGACACCGACCGCGCGGGCGCTCTCCTTGTTGCCGCCGACCGCGAAGATCCAGTTGCCGTACTTGGTGCGCAGCAGGACCCACGAGGCGAGCGCCGCGAAGACCAGCCACCACACGACGGTGATCTGCACCTGGACACCGGCCACGTCGAACGACGAGGCGAAGATCTTCTTCGCCTGGCTGAAGCCGTCCATGTCGCTGATGTCGTCGGTGGCGACGTTGCCCGTGACAAGCTTGGTGACGGCGAGGTTCACCCCCTGGAGGATCAGGAAGGTGCCCAGAGTGACCAGGAAGCTGGGCAGTCCGGTGCGGACCACCATCCAGCCGTTGAAGGCACCGATCGCGAGCGAGGCGACCAGCGCGACGATCACTCCGGTCCAGACGTTCATGCTCAGCTGGTAGCTGAGCATGCTCGCGGTGAGCGCCGAGGTGATGACGGCGACGCCGGACGACAGGTCGAACTCGCCGCCGATCATCAGCAGGGCCACGGGCAGGGCCATGATGCCGATCGTCGACGACTGGTAGAGGACGGTGGCCATCGAGCTGCCCTGGCGGACCGTGGGCGCCGCGATCAGGAAGAAGACGAGGACGGCCAGGGCACCGAGGAAGACGCCCACCTCGGGCCGGGCGAGCAGGCGCAGGACCAGCGGGCGCCGCCGGGTCCGGCCGTCGGTCTGCTCGGCGCCGGGGGCCGGCGGTGTTCCCACCGCCGGCACGGCATGCTGGGTCATGCGATTCACCGGGTGCCCTTCTCGGCGAACTGGGCGACCTTGTCGACGTTGGACTTGTCGACGAAGGCCGGACCGGTCAGCACCGGCTGGACACCGCCGCCGCTGTAGTTGCCGTTGTTCTTGTAGAGCCACAGGGAGTCGACGGCCAGGTAACCCTGCAGGTAGGGCTGCTGGTCGACGGCGAACTGGATGCTACCGCTCTGGACCGCCCTGGCCAGGTCCTTGTTGAGGTCGAAGGTGGCGACCTTCGCCTTGCTGCCGGCGCCGCTGACGGACTGCACCGCGGTCAGCGCGAACGGGGCGCCGAGGGTGACGACGTAGTCGATCGAGGTGTCCTGCTTGAGCTTGGCGGTGATCGTCGACTTCACGGACGGCATGTCGGTGCCGTTGACGTAGAGGACCTCGGTGGTCCCCTTGAAGGTCTTCTTCACGCCGTCGCAGCGCTGGGTGAGGCCGATGTTGCCCTGCTCCTGGATCACACAGACGGCCTTCTTCGCGCCCACCTCGTTCAGCTTGGTGCCGAACGCCTCACCCGCCACGGACTCGTCCTGCCCGAAGAACTCCGTCAGGCCGAGCTTCTTCCAGTCGCTCACACCGGAGTTGAGACCGACCACGGGTATGTTCGCCTGCGTCGCCTTGGCCACGGCACCCTTCAGGGCGTCCGGCTTGGCCAGGGTGACCGCGATGCCGTCGACCTTCTGGTCGATCGCGTTCTGCACCAGGTTGGCCTGGTTGCCCGCGTTCGGGTCGGCGGAGTAGACCAGCTTGATGTTGTCCTTGGCGGCGGCCGCCTCGGCGCCCTTGCGGACGATGTCCCAGAAGGTGTCGCCGGGTGACTGGTGGGTCACCAGCGCCACCGTCATCCGGGGCGTGGTGGCCTTGCCCGCGGAGGCGGCGCCCCCGCCCTCCTCGGACTTCTTGCCGCCGGAGCTGCTGGAACAGCCGGCGAGGGTCAGGGCCGCCGCCGCGGCCACGGCCACGGCCACGGCGGGGGCGAGTCTGCGGGAGCGAGAAGAGCGGACCATCTTTCCAGCACCTCACTGTACGACGGGGGGAACGACGGGAAATGGAGCGGGATCGCACGGATCCGGTGGCCCGGAACCTGCGCGGATCCGGGTCGTGTGCCGCATTCACGGCTGCTGTGCTGGGACGGGATCCAATCCCCTGGCGCGCCCGCTGTCAATACTTTGTTAAGACATCATTTCACGAGCTCGTCCGAATGTAAGTACAAACTATTGACAGTGTGGTCCTTCGGGTCCTACACCTGGGAGGCGGCAGGCCCCCGGAGCCGCGTCCCCACCGTCGCAGGGCCCACCTGGGATCCCCACCCCAGCAATCGTCGAGGAGCATCGTGCATGGCTGAGCCAGTTCAGTCCGTCCCGTCCGAGCAGGCTTTCGACCTGATCACGATGGGCCGCATCGGAGTCGATCTCTACCCGCTGCAGTCGGGCGTACCCCTGGCGCGGGTGGAGACCTTCGGCAAGTTCCTGGGCGGTTCGGCCGCCAACGTGGCGGTCGCCGCGGCCCGCCTCGGCCGCTCCGCCGCGGTGATCACCCGCACCGGCAACGACCCCTTCGGCACCTATCTGCACGAGGCGCTGAAGGAGTTCGGGGTCGACGACCGCTGGGTCACGCCGGTGGACGCGCACCCGACACCGGTCACGTTCTGCGAGATCTTCCCGCCGGACGACTTCCCGCTCTACTTCTACCGCCGGCCCAAGGCCCCCGACCTGGAGATCCACACCGACGAGCTGGACCTCTTCGCCGTCCGCGCCGCCCGCATCTTCTGGATCACCGGCACCGGCCTCAGCGAGGAGCCGAGCCGCTCGGCCACGCTCGCCGCCCTCGAGGCGCGCGACCGGGCGGGCACCACCGTCTTCGACCTCGACTGGCGTCCGATGTTCTGGCGCGACCCCGAACAGGCCCGCCCCTACTACACCGAGGCGCTGCGGCACGCCACCGTGGCGGTCGGCAACCTCGACGAGTGCGAGATCGCCACCGGCGTGCGCGAGCCGGAGGCCTGCGCCGAGGCGCTGCTGGCGGCGGGCGTGGAGCTGGCCGTCGTCAAGCAGGGTCCGAAGGGCGTGCTGGCGGTGCACCGGGACGGCACCCGGGCCGAGGTGCCGCCGGTGCCCGTCGAGGTCGTCAACGGCCTCGGCGCGGGCGACGCCTTCGGCGGCTCGCTGTGCCACGGGCTGCTGGCCGGCTGGGACCTGCCGACGACCATGCGGTACGCCAACGCGGCCGGCGCCCTCGTCGCCTCCCGCCTCGCCTGCTCCTCCTCGATGCCCACCGCGGCGGAGGTCGACGACCTCCTCGTGCGGGCCACCGGCTGACCGCCCGTTCGCGAGTCATTCCCCGAAACGGAGCTTCCTCTTGACCCTCAGCATCCCCGACCTCACCGCGGTCAGAGCCCGGCATCCCGAGGCCGTCGCCGGGGCGGCCGCCCGCCGGGCGCGCCGCCCGCTGATCGGCGACAGCGGCCGGCTGATGATCGTGGCCGCCGACCACCCCGCGCGCGGCGCGCTCGGCGTCGGCGACCGCCGGCTCGCCATGGCCAACCGCGCCGACCTGCTCGAGCGCCTGTGCGTCGCGCTGTCGCGGCCGGGCGTCGACGGGGTGCTCGCCACCGCCGACATCCTGGAGGACCTGCTTCTCCTCGGGGTGCTGGAGAACAAGGTCGTCATGGGCTCCATGAACCGCGGGGGGCTGGCGGGCGCCGCATTCGAGATGGACGACCGCTTCACCGGCCACCGTGCCCGGGACATCGCCCGGCTCCGTTTCGACGCGGGCAAGCTGCTGCTGCGCATCGACTACGACGACCCCGGCTCGCTGGCCACCATGGAATCCACGGCACGCGCCATCGACGAGATGGCCGAGCTGCACCTGCCGGTCTTCGTCGAGCCGTTCATCTCCCACCGTGTCGACGGCAGGGTGCGCAACGACCTGTCCGCCGAGGCCGTCACCCGCTCGATAGCCATCGCGTCGGGGCTCGGCGGCACCTCCGCCTACACCTGGCTGAAGCTGCCCGTCACCGAGGACCCGGACGACATGGCCGAGGTCATGGAGACCTCCACCCTGCCCGCCGTGCTGCTCGGTGGCGAGATCGGCGACGACCAGGAGGGCGCCTACGAGCGCTGGCGCAAGGCGCTCAGGCTCCCCACCGTCCAGGGCCTGGTCGTCGGCCGCTCCCTGCTGTACCCGGCCGAGGGCAGCGTGGAGCAGGCGGTCGACACGGCCGTGGGCCTGCTGTGCGAAGGAGGAAGTCCCCTATGACCGGCACGACGACCGGCACGACAACCGGCACGACGACCGGCACCAGCCCCTGGCACCGGCCCGCGGGCCGGGCGGCCCGCGGCCCCTACCTCGTGGAGGTCACCCCGGAGTCCGCCGGCTGGGGCTACTCCAGCCTGCGCGTCCTTCAGCTGCCGCCCGGCGGCTCGCACACCTTCCACACCGGTGGCAGCGAGTGGATCGTGCTGCCGCTCAGCGGGGGCTGCACGGTGGCCGCCGAGGACGAGTTCGGCCGTGACACGTTCGAACTGACCGGCCGTAGCAGCGTCTTCAGCGCGGTGAGCGACTTCGCGTACGTGCCGCGGGACGCCCGTACGACGGTGTCGTCCACCGGCGGCGGACGATTCGCGCTCACCGGCGCCCGCTGCACCCGGCGCCTGCCCGCCCGGTACGGGCCGGCGGCGGACGTGCCGGTGGAACTGCGCGGCACCGGGAACTGCAGCCGCCAGGTCAACAACTTCGGCGCGGCCGGGGTGTTCGAGTGCGACAAGCTCATCGCGGTGGAAGTGCTCACCCCGGGCGGCAACTGGTCGTCGTTCCCGCCGCACAAGCACGACGAGCACCGGCCCGGCGAGGAGTCGGTCCTGGAGGAGATCTACTACTTCGAGTTCGCCGCCCACGACGGCGCGCCCGGCCTCGGCCACCAGCGCGTCTCGCCGTCCGGGCAGGGCCGGGGCACGGACGTGCTCGCCGAGGTGCGCGACGGTGACGTCGTACTGATCCCGGACGGCTGGCACGGACCGTCGGCCGCGGTGCCCGGCCACCACATGTACTACCTCAATGTCATGGCGGGCCCCGAGGCCGAACGCGCCTGGCTGATCTGCGACCACCCCGACCACGCGTGGATCCGCGAGACCTGGCCCGAGCAGCCCGTCGACCCCCGTCTGCCCCTGTACACCGCGCCCGAGAGGTCCCGATGAGCGCATCCACCTGCCGACTGACGACCGCCCAGGCCCTGGTGCGGTTCCTCACCGCCCAGTACACCGAGCGGGACGGGCGGCAACACCGCCTGATCGCCGGCACCTGGGGCATCTTCGGCCACGGCAACGTCGCGGGCGTCGGCCAGGCGCTCCTGGAGTACGGGGATGTGATGCCGTATCACCAGGGCCGCAACGAGCAGGCGATGGTGCACGCCGCGGTGGGGTACGCCCGCCAGTGCAACCGCCTGTCCACGCAGGCCGTGACGACGTCCATCGGCCCGGGCGCCACCAACCTGGTCACCGGCGCCGCCCTGGCCACCATCAACCGCCTGCCGGTGCTGCTGCTGCCCGGCGACTACTTCGCCACCCGCACCGCCGACCCGCTGCTCCAGCAGCTGGAACACCCGGTCGAGGCCGACGTGTCCGTCAACGACACGCTGCGCCCCGTGTCGAGGTACTTCGACCGGATCACCCGGCCCGAGGCGCTCATCCCGTCGGCCCTGCAGGCGATGCGCGTGCTCACCGACCCCGCCGAGACCGGTGCCGTCACCCTCGCCCTGCCGCAGGACGTGCAGGCGGAGGCGTACGACTGGCCCGAGGAGTTCTTCGCCGAGCGCGTGTGGCGGGTACGGCGTCCCGCCCCCGACCCGGCCGAACTGGCCGAGGCGGCGCGGGCGATCAGGGCCGCGGCCCGGCCGCTGATCGTCGCGGGCGGCGGCATCCACCACAGCGAGGCGGAACGGGCGCTGCGCGACCTCGTCGAGGCCACCGGCATCCCGGTCGCCTCCACCCAGGCGGGCAAGGGCTCGCTGCGCCACGACCACCCGGCCGACCTGGGCGGTGTCGGTCACACGGGCACGGCGGTGAGCGACGACATCGCTCGCACCGCCGATCTGGTCATCGGTGTCGGAACCCGGTACACCGACTTCACCACCGCCTCGGGCACCCTCTTCCTGAACCCGGACGTCCGGTTCGTCAACCTCAACATCGCCGCCTCCGACGCGCACAAACTGGCGGCACGCACCCTCGTCTGCGATGCGCAGGCAGGGCTCACGGCCCTCACGCAGGCGCTCGCCGGGCACCGGGTGGACGCCGCGTACGAGGGCGAGTACCGGGCGGGCAAGGAGCGCTGGGAGCAGGTGGTCGAGGCCGCCTACCGGGCCGCGGACGAGAACGCAGTACCGACCCAGACCCAGGTGCTCGGCGCGCTCGACGCGGTCGTGGGCGACGAGGACGTGGTGATCAACGCGGCCGGCTCGCTCCCCGGGGACCTGCACAAGCTGTGGCGGGCCCGCTCGCCGCGCCAGTACCACCTGGAGTACGGCTACTCCTGCATGGGCTACGAGATCCCGGCGGGCATCGGTGTCCAGCAGGCCGCTCCCGGCACGGTGGTCTGGTCACTGGTCGGCGACGGCACCTACCTGATGATGCCGACGGAGATCGTGACGGCCGTGCAGGAGGGCCTGCCGGTCAACCTGGTCCTGATCCAGAACCACGGCTACGCCTCCATCGGCGGCCTGTCGCAGGAGACGGGCGGTGAACGCTTCGGCACCGCCTACCGCCACCGGGCCGCCGACGGCACCTTCACCGGTGCTCCGCTCCCCGTCGACCTGGCCGCCAACGCCGGCAGCCTCGGCATGGAGGTGCTGCGCCCCAAGACGGTGCGCGAACTGCGCGAGGCGCTCGCCGCGGCACGTGCCTCCCACCGTCCGACCTGCGTGTACGTCGAGACCGACCCGGCTCCGACCGCTCCCCCGGCCGAGGCCTGGTGGGACGTGCCCGTGGCCCAGGTCGCCTCCCGCCGGGCCGCGGTGGACGCGCGCGAGCGGTACGAGCGGCACGTGGCCGAACGCCGCCGCCATCTGTGACCCCGCTGCCACACGTGACCCGTCGCCCTGTTCGGCCCTGTGCCCGCATCGATCCGAAGGAGGTGCTCCGTTGGTGGCGACCGGTGACCGCACTCGTGCCGCGACCGTCTCCGCGCTCGACTCGGTGGACTTCGCCCTGGACCGGAGCAGTCCGGTGCCGCTGTACTACCAGCTCGCCCAGCAGCTGGAGGGGGCGATCGAACGCGGGATCCTGGGCCCGGGGGACCTTCTGGGCAACGAGGTCGACCTGTCCGCACGCCTCGGACTGTCCCGCCCCACGGTCCGTCAGGCCATCCAGTCCCTCGTCGACAAGGGGCTGCTGGTCCGCCGGCGCGGCGTGGGCACACAGGTGGTGCACAGCCAGGTCAAGCGCCCGCTGGAACTCAGCAGCCTCTACGACGACCTGCAGTCGGCCGGGCAGGGACCGACCACACGGGTACTGCGCAACGAGCGCATACCCGCGTCGGCAGCGGTGGCGGCCGCGCTGGGCCTCGCGGAGGGCAGCGAGGTCACGGTGCTGGAGCGGCTGCGGTCGACGCACGGCCAGCCCGTGGCGTTCCTGTGCAACTACCTCCCCGTCACCCTGATCCAGCCGGACGACGCCCGGCTGGAGTCCACGGGTCTGTACCGCATGATGCGCACCGCGGGCGTCACCCTGCACAGCGCCCGGCAGACCGTCGGCGCCCGCGCGGCGACCGTCGAGGAGGCCGCCCTCCTCGACGAGAAGGAGGGCGCGGCCCTGCTCACCATGCAGCGCACGGCGTACGACGACACCGGACGGCCGGTCGAGTACGGCACCCACGTCTACCGGGCCTCCCGCTACACGTTCGACTTCCAGCTGCTGGTCAGGCCGTAGAGCCGGGACCGCGCTGTCGACGGCGCCTCGACGCGAAGGCCCGGGGCTACCTCGAAGGGCGCTTTCCGCGGACCTGACCGAGGACGGGGGTGAAGACCGTGGCGGGGCGGTCCAGGAGGTCGCCGTCCACGGTGATGTCGACGACCTCGTTGTAGAAGGCCACCCGTCCCCTGATCGCGGCCACCGAGGGATGGGGGTCCGGGTAGCTCCAGGCGAGGTTCGGCGGGACGTCGGCCTCGCCCCGCCACGACCAGTACTCGGCGGCGGTGCCCTTGTAGGGACAGGCGCTGGTGTGGCCGGTGGCGGCGAGCAGGTCCAGGCGGACGTCCTCGCGCGGGAGGTAGAAGCGCGTGGGCAGGCCGGTCTCGAAGACCAGCACCGGACGGCGGGTGTCCGCGACCACCGTGCCGTCGATCCCGACCCGCACATGGCGGCTGCTGAGCAGGGCGTCCACCCGCTTGTACGGGTCGCGGGGGTGGACGAAGATCTCTTCCTCCTCCTCGTACCAGTGGTCGAGGCCCCGGCCCGTGCGCTCGAACCATTCGAAGGCGACGTATCCGGCCAGTTCGGCGGCGGGGAATGTCCATGCCGCGTTCTCCAGGACCTCGCCGTCGACGACGAGGTCGTAGAAGAGCCGCGACCCGGTGTGCCCGCCGGTCCGGGGATTCCTGGCCGGCCGCAGCATCCCGGAACGCACCTCCTCGCGCGGGAAGGCGTACAGGGGCACGGGCACCCCCGGCTCCCACACGAGGACGGGGTGCCGGCTGTCGACGACAGGAACATCGCCCCTGCGCCCGCGCACCCAGCGGTCGCTGGGCTCCCACCGGAGTCCTTCCGGGGTGGTGCGCAGGGACCGGGCAGTGGGGGGTGAAGTCATGACACGTCTGTTCCCGGCGCGGCGCCCGACGAAAAGGGCCGCGCCTCGACATCAGCGACGGCGTACACGGAGAGGCGGCAGAAGGGGCGGCAGACACGAGGCAGTCGGCGCGTGAAGGTGCCCCCCGATGTGCCACACCATCCCTTGCGATGCCTGTCGGCAGGGCGCAAGAAATACGGGGTCACCAGGCCCGGCGCGAACACCTGCGCCGCCACGACCTCCGGCACACCGGCCCGACCTGTTCACCGATGCAGGCGTTCAGGTCCACGTCCTGCGACGGATCGCCGGCCACGGCTCGCTCACCACCACCCGGCGATACCTCCACCCGGACGTCCACAAGATCACGGCCGCCGGGGTCGCGCTCTGCGCCCACCCGAGCGTGGTCCGTGCCCTGCGCTGCCTCCCGAGCCCGAGCGTCGTGACCCGCTGGCGCCAGTCAAGGCCGCCGGTCCCCGACTGTCCCCGACTGTCCCCAGAAACGATCAAGGACGGAGAGTTACGGCGCGGCCAGAAACGATCAAGGGCCTCGTCTCACATGATGTGATCCAAGGCCCTGATCTGCGACTACGGAGCGAGCTCCAGTCGGGACGACAGGATTTGAACCTGCGACCCCTTGACCCCCAGTCAAGTGCGCTACCAAGCTGCGCCACGTCCCGGTGCGCTCACGTGCGGTGACCCGCGTGATCGCGCGAACGTCACTTTACCGCACGCGGGGGTCTGCACCGAAGGGGGCACGGGCGCGGGGGAGAATCGGCGTATGGGCACGACATCCTCCGGCCGGGCGGCCGACGCGCGGGACCGGGACAGCGAGGGGCGGGCGCGCAATGCCCGGCCGCGGGACGGGCTCGGGCGGCCCCTGCCGTACGGCGCGGACGGCGTGGCGCGGCAGCCCGAGGGCGTTGTGCGCACCCCCGATGAGACGGTCGCCGAGGCGCAGGCGCTGCTCGACGCGGGGAGGCCGTTCCACGCGCACGAGGTGTTCGAGGACGCCTGGAAGTCGGGCCCGGAAGCGGAACGCGCCCTGTGGCGCGGGCTCGCCCAGCTCGCGGTGGGGCTCACGCACGCGGCCCGCGGCAACGTCACGGGCGGCGCCCGGCTGCTGCGGCGCGGTGCGGGCGCGGTGGAGGAGTGGGCGGCCTCGGAGCCGGGACGGCGGCACCCGTACGGGATGGACGTGGCCGGGCTCGTCGCGTGGGCGCGTGAGCTGGCCCGGGCCGTGGAGCGGGAGGCGGGCGCCCTGGACGCGGCCGAGCGGGCGCCCCGGCTGCGCGGAACGCCGTAGCCGCAGCCGCAGCCGCAGCCGTCGTCCGGGCGCCGGTGGCGGTGGGACGCGGTGCACTCGGTGTCAGTGCCGTACGGCAGACTCGGGGCGTGCGAAAGATTCATGTCATCGGTATCGGCGCGGGCGACCCCGACCAGCTGACACTGCAGGCGGTCAGGGCGCTGCGCGACACGGACGTGTTCTTCGTCCTCGACAAGGGCGAGGTGAAGTCCGACCTCGTGCGGTTGCGCCGGGACATGCTCGAGACGCACGTGCCGGAGGGGACGTACCGCGTCGTCGAGGCGCGCGACCCGGAGCGCGACCGGTCGGCGGGCGGCGCCGCCTACTCCCCCGCCGTCGGGGACTGGCGCAGCGCCCGCGCCGGCATCTACGAGCGGCTGATCACCGAGGAGCTGGGCGAGGACGAGACGGGCGCGTTCCTGGTGTGGGGCGACCCCTCGCTGTACGACAGCACGCTCGCGATCCTGGAGGAGGTACTGGAGCGGGGCGGCGTCGCCTTCGAGCACGCCGTCGTGCCCGGCATCAGCAGCGTGTCCGCCCTGGTGGCCCGGCACCGCACCGGGCTGAACCGCGTCGCCCGGCCCGTGCAGATCACCACCGGCCGCCGGCTCGCCGAGGGCTTCCCGGACGGTGTGGACGACGTGGTGGTGATGCTCGACGCCCATCAGGTCTTCCGCCAGTACGCCGACCAGGACATCGACATCTACTGGGGCGCCTACATAGGTACCCCGGACGAGATCCTCGCCTCGGGCCCGATCGCCGAGGCCGCGCCGCGCATCGAACGGCTGCGCGCCGAGGCCCGCGGCCGCAAGGGCTGGATCATGGACACGTATCTGCTGCGCAGGAACCCGCGGGGGTAGCAGCCGGCGTGCGGCCCGGGCTCTGGCCGGACGAACGGTCGGCGGCTCGCGCGGCCGAACCGGGGAGTGCCCCGCCCGCGGCGGGCGGGACACGCCTTCGTCACCGGTCTTCGTCGCCGGCCTTCGTCACCAGGCCGGAAGCTCCAGCCGTTCCAGCACGGCCGCCACGTCCGGTACCGCGCTCAGCCCCTCCGGCAGCGGCGGACGCCGTACGACGACGACCGGCAGTCCGAGCGCCCTCGCGGCCGTGAGTTTCGCCGCCGTCGCCTCTCCCCCGCTGTCCTTGGTCACCAGGACGTCGATGCGGTGGGCGCGCAGCAGCGCGGTCTCCCCGGGCACGTCGAAGGGCCCGCGCGCCAGCACGACGTGCACGTCCGGCGGCATCGGCGGCGCGGGCGGCTCCACCGAGCGTACGACGAAGTGCAGGGCGGTCAGCCCGGCGAAGGCTGCCAGGCCCGTCCGCCCCGTGGTCAGGAACACCCGGCGGCCGAGGCCCGGGAGCACCGCGGCGGCCGCGCCGAGGGAGCCGACCGGGTGCCAGCGGTCCCCGGGGCGCGGCTGCCAGCCGGGCCGGCGCAGGACCAGCACGGGCACTCCGGTCGCGGCGGCGGCCCACGCCGCGTTCTTGGTGATCGCTTCGGCGAACGGGTGCGTGGCGTCGACGACGGCGTCCACCCGGTGCTCGCGCAGCCACCCGGCCAGCCCCTCGCCCCCGCCGAACCCGCCGATGCGCACGTCCCCGTCCAGCGCTCCCGGACGGGCCACGCGGCCCGCCAGCGACGTGGTCACCCGGACGCCGGGCCGGGCCGCGAGTTCCGCGGCCAGTTCACGCGCCTCGGTGGTGCCGCCGAGGACCAGGACGTGCGGTGACATGGCGTCGAGCGTACGAGGGGCACGGCGGGGCCGGTGCGGCGGGTGGCCTCGCACGAGACGCACCGGGCGCACAGTCCTCGCCGCGCCGCCGTGGACCGCACCGTCGGGATGCCTCGTCGGAGCGGCCACGGCGCCGAGGTCACCCGAGGCCGGGCGCGCCTCGCGGGCCGACGCGTCCGTGCCGGTCCTCGGGCACTCCGTGCTCGGCGAGCGGGCCCACCGCCCATCCGGCGTCCCGGCAGGCGGCGACCAGGCCCGGCAGGGCCCCGAGGGCGGCGCGCCAGCAGCCGGGGGACGAGGTGCGGTCGGAGTCGTGCAGGAGGATCGTGCCTCCCCCGCGCAGGTCGGCGCCGACCGTCAGGCGGACGGACTCGGCGGTGGCGTCCGCCGTCCAGTCCCGGCCCCAGGCGGTCCACAGCACGGGGCGCAGGCCCGCCCGCCGGGCGGCGGCCCAGCGTCCCGCGGTGAGAATCCCGTACGGCGGGCGGTACCACTGCGGCCGCCGGCCCGTGGTGTCCTGTACGACGCGCACCGCCCGCTCCGTCTCGCGGACGTCCCTGACCGGGGCCGGCAGCCAGGGACGGGTGTGGGTCCAGCCGTGGACGGCGAGTTCGTGTCCGCGCTGCGTGATCCGCCGGCTGAGCTCGGGATGCCGTGCCACGCTCTCGCCGAGGACGAAGAAGGTGGCGCGCACGGCCAGCCGGTCCAGGGCGTCGAGGAAGTACGGCGTGGACTCGGGGGCGGGTCCGTCGTCGAAGGTGAGCGCGACATGGTCGGGGCGGCCGGCCCCGGCGAGCCGCGGGCAGCAGACGGCGCGCAGTACGGGCAGCCAGGTCGCGGCCGGAACGACATGGGCCGCCGCGACGGCCGCGAACGGCGTCACGATCGAGAGGGCCGCGGTGCGGCGTGCAGGGCTCACGGCGGGCCGCACTCCTCCCGCGGGGCGCCTCCCTCCCACAAGCCGCCTCCCTCCCGCGAGCCGCCCCGCTCCCGCGGGCTGTCGCGTCTCACCGCTGCCGCCTCCTCACGGGCGCTTCGGCCCGCGCACGTGCCGGGTCGTGATCCGCCTCCGTCGCCCTCTCGGTGTCCCACTTGCCCGACACCGCGGGGGCGCGTGCCAGGCCGACCGTGCCCACCGCGAGCAGCCCGACACCGAGTGCCTCGGGCAGCAGCCGCACGCCCAGGGCGATGTGTTCGCCGAACAGCGCCCAGCCGAGCGCCACGCTCGTCAGGGCGTCTCCGAGGGTGAGCGCGGGTTGCGAGGCGACGAGGGTTCCGGCGCGGAAGGCGCACTGCAGCAGTGCGAAAGCGGCCAGGCCGGTGACGGCCGTGGCGTACGGCGGCCAGTCCGTCAGCAGTTCGGCGAGGCCGTGCGGGAACCGCCCCGTCACCTCCTTCAGGAGGGCGGCCGTGGCCGCGAACAGGACGGCCGACGCCAGGCCGAGCACGGCGGCGCGGGGCGCGCCCGTGACGAACCGGGTGGTGCCGACCAGGACGAGCACCACGCACAGCAGGACGACGCCGACGGGCAGCCACCGCGCGCTGTCGGCCGTGTCGCGTCCGGGGGCGGGCGCGGCCGCGAACAGGAACACGGCCAGCCCCACGGCGAGGGCCAGGAAGGACAGCCAGGTGATCCGGTCCGGGCGCCGGTGGAAGACCACGCTGCCGATCGCCAGCGTGAACAGCAGCTCGCTCGCCAGCAGCGGCTGGACGAGGGAGAGGCTCCCGACGGCCAAGGCGGCGGCCTGGAGCACGGCGGACCCGGCGAGCAGGGCCGCCCCGGCCACCCAGTACCGCCGCCTCAGCCGCCGGGACCGGCGGGAGCGCCTGCCCGTCTCCTGGTCCGCATCCGGTTGCTGCGCGGGCCCGTGCCGCGCCTCGGGGCCGTCCCTCGTTCGGCCGCCGCTGCCGTCGGAGGCCGGTCGCTCGGTGGCCGCGCGGCGCATCAGTACCGAGGCCGAGGCGTTGGCGAACGCGGCGAGCAGGGCGAGGACGACGGTGAGCGCGCTCACCGTCACTCATCCGAACCGTGCGGCGAGGCGCCGGTAGAGACCGGGTGCGACGGCGCGGACCCGGCCGGGCACCCGCGTCCAGCCGGGCACGTACACGTCGTCCCGGCCGCGTGACACCGCCTCCCACACCGCGTCGGCGACCCGTCCGGCCGGTACGGGCTTCGGCCGGGACCGCCGGTAGGGGACTCCGCGGCGGTCGAAGAACGGCGTGTCCACGACGGCGGGCACCACATGGCTGATCCCGACCCCGGTTCCCCGCAGTTCGTAGCGCAGGGCGTCGGCGAAGGCGCCCAGTGCGGCCTTGGCGGCGGAGTACACCGCCTCTTCGCGCACGCCGACCGTGCCGGCCAGGGAGCCGATGATGACCACGCGGCCGCTGCCCCGCCCGACCATGTGGGGCAGCAGCAGCCGGACCAGCCGGACCGTCGCCAGGACGTTGACGTCGAACAGTTCGTCGATGAGGGACTGCGGCATGGTGCTGAACGGCCCGGCCCAGCCGACGCCCGCTCCGGCCACCAGCAGATCCACCCGGCCGGCGCTGTCGAGAGCGAATTCGGTCAGCCGCCGTTCCGCGCCGGGACTGGACAGGTCCGCCGGGAAGACGACACCCGAGGTGGCCCGTGCCACCTCGGCCAGCCGCGCGTGGTCCCGCCCGTTGAGCACCAGGCGCCAGGCGCCCTCCGCCGCGAGCCGCCGGGCCACCGCCGCGCCGATTCCCGAGGAGGCTCCGGTGACCAGCGCACACCCGCCCGGGGCCGCCGGGGCCTCGGTCCGCGCGGCAGACGGGCTTGCCGGTGTCTCGACCGGCGTTCCCGGCATGGACCGTGCGCGTGAAGGGGCGTGGGTCATCAGGCGCACCTCGGGGAGGGACGGGAGCGAGGGCCGCCGGTACGGCCTCCCGGGTGCTGAAGTATCCCGGAGGCCGCGCCCGAAACGTCCGTCGGGGCGTCGGCGACTCGCGTTCGTTTGACTGCGGTGGGTAGGGGTTACTCACTTCCAGTGTCATCCCAAACGACGGTGTCGCCACCGCTGCCCGCTCACGGGGACCCATGACGGACCACGCGCCCACCCGGCTCGACCGGGCACCGACGCACGAGGCCGAACGGCTGCTCGTGGTCACCGCGAGCATGGGAGCCGGTCACGACACGGTGGCCGCCGAGCTGGCCCGCCGTGCCCGCGCCGTGGGCAAGGAGGCCCACGTCGTCGACGTGCTGGCGCTGCTGCCCCACGGCCTGGGACCTGGGTTGCGCCGCTTCTACCGGGCCGCGGTGCGCGGCTTTCCCTGGGCGTACGCCGGGATCTACGCGGTCTTTCTCCGCCCCGGCCCGACTCCCCGGCCGAGCGGCACTCCGCTGGCGCGGCTGGCCGGCGAGCGGCTCATGAGCGCGGTGGAGAAGACGCGCGCCGATGTGGTCGTGCCCGTCTTCCATCTGGCCGCCCAGCTCACCGGGCACCTCAGGGCCCGCCGGGTGCTGGGTGTCCCCAGCGCCGTGGTCGTCGTCGACTTCGCCGTGCACCGGCAGTGGTTGCACCCGGGCAACGACCTCCATCTGTGTGTCAGCCACGAGACGGCCCAGGAGGTGCGCCGGGGCCTCGGCCGGCCGGCGGAGGTGACCGGCCCGGTCGTGGCGCCGGACTTCTTCACCGCGGGTCCGGGGACCGCCGAGTGGCGGCGGCGGTTCGAGCGGCACGGTCCGGGAAGGCCCCCCGTGCTGGTCTCGGCGGGTGCCTGGGGAGCCGGGGCCCAGCTGCTGGAGACCGCGCGGCTGCTGGCCGGCAACGGCTTCCTGCCGGTGGTGCTGTGCGGAGACAACGAACGGCTGCGGCGCGCGCTGTCGGGCGTGCCGGGCGTCCTCGTCCCGGGATGGGTGACCGACATGCCGGACCTGCTGCACGCCTGCGCCGCCCTGGTGGACAACGCGGCCGGCCAGACCGCCGTACAGGCGCTCGCCGCCGGGGTGCCGGTCGTCGGCCATCGGCCGCTGCCCGGTCACGGGACGGAGGGGGTCCGCCGGATGGCCGCTCTCGGGGTCTGCGACCACGCGCCGGACGGGGCGGGTCTGCTGCGGTCCCTGACCCGGCTGACGGCACAAGGGCCGGAGCGGGCACGGCGCGTCACGGCGGGGCGGGCACTGTTCCGGGGGGACACGCTGTCCCGCGTGGTCCGGACGGCGCGCGCCGATCGCCCGTAGTGCCGCCTGGCGGCCCCCGCAAACGGCCCTGTCTCCACTCCGTCTACAGGGGTACGGTCCTGCCGAGGTCCAGCCGGCCCACACGGGCGACGTTCTCCCGGTCCTCGGCGTCCTCGCTCGGCGCGGCGGCGAACCAGGCGTCGAGGATCTCCTTCAGCAGCGGCTCGGACGTGAGCCGCAGGCTGAGCGCCAGCACGTTGGCGTCGTTCCAGCGGCGCGCGCCGTCCGCCGTGTACGCGTCCGTGCACAGGGCCGCCCGTACGCCCGCCACCTTGTTCGCGGCGATGGAGGCACCGGTGCCGGTCCAGCAGCACACGACCGCCTGGTCGGCCGAACCCTCGGCGACGTCCCGGGCGGCCGCCGCGGAACAGGCCGCCCACTGCGGGTCGTCGCCGGGACGCAGGGCGCCGTGGGAGACCACGTCGTGTCCGCGCTCGCGCAGCTGGGCGACCAGCGCCCGGGCCACGGGTTCGTCCATGTCCGAGGAAACGGAGATCCGCATGTCTCGGACACTACTCACCGCGGACGCACGCTCCAAGGGCGGGGCGCGCGGGTTGGACCGGAACGCACCCCCTGCGACACCTCCCCTGGAGCAAGGCCGGAACAAGGCCGGAACAAGGTCAGAACAAGGTCATGCCGACGAGCAGCGCGGAGACGAAGACGACGGCGCCGCCCACGACGGCCACCGCTCGGTAATGGCGGCGCAGTGACGTCCGCAGGCCCGGGCGCCGCGGCGGGACCCGGTGCACCGTCGTGTTCCAACCGGAGGCGGCGGCCGGGGCACCGGGTGCGGCCGCCGCGCGCCGGCCGTCGTCCGGGCCGCGCGACGAGCCGCCGTACGTGCCGTGCGACGAGCCGCGGTACGGGACCGGGAAGGGCACGTGGCCGGTGCCCGGCTGCTCCGGGGGCAGCGGCTCCGGTGCGCCGCGCCACGCACCGCCGCCGAACCAGTCCGCCGCCTGCCGGGCGGTGGGCCGGTCCTCGGGCCGTTTGGCCAGCATGCTCAGCAGGTACGCCTCGAAGGCGGGCGGCAGCGCGGCGCCCCGCTGGTGGGGCGGGACGGGCGGCGCGTCGACGTGCTGGTAGAGCAGTGCGGTGGCCGTTGTGGCCTCGAACGGCGGGCGCCCTACGGTCAGTTGGTAGAGCACACAGCCCAACGAGTACATGTCGGAGGCCGAGGTCGCCGGTGTGCCGATGGCGCGTTCCGGTGCGAGGTACAGGCCCGTGCCGACGATCTGCCCGGTCGTGGTGAGCCCGGCCGACGGGTCGTCCACGAAGCGCGCGATGCCGAAGTCGGCGATGCGGACGGTGCCCGCGCGGTCGCTCAGCAGGTTGCCGGGTTTGATGTCCCGGTGCACGATGCCCAGCGCGTGTGCCGCGGCGAGCCCCTCGGCCGCCTCCCGTGCCACCCGGGCGAGCCGTTCCGCCGCGAGCGGCCCACCGGCCGTGAGCTCCTCGGCCAGGCTCCCGCCCTCGATCAGCTCCATGACGAGGAACAAACGGTCCTCCCAGGCGCCGTAGTCGAACGTCCCGACCACATGGGGATGGTGCAGCCGCGCCGAGGTCTGCGCCTCCAGCCGGAACCGGCCGGCGGCCGAGGCGTCGGCTCCGTCGTTCAGCAGCAGCTTGACCGCGACCGGCCGGCCGAGCACCTCGTCCGACGCCCGCCAGACCTCACCCATGCCGCCCCGCCCGATGACCGTGTGCAGCCGGTACCGCCCCGCCACCAGCACCTGTCGTCCCGCCCTCAATCCCCGGAGTCCCACCCTCACGCCCGCGCCCCCCGCCCCGGTGCCACTGCAGCCGGGCGGGGGTTCCGAGCGCGGCAACCGCCCAATCCTAACGATCAGTTGACGCCCCGACCGACAGCAGCCGACCCGGGCCACCACCGCGGCGGAAGCGCCGACCGTACGGGTGAATATGAGGTCCTCTGTTCTTGTAAAGATATGTACAACTGATTATGGATGTAATCGTCGCCCTACCGGCTGATCCACTCGGGAAAGGAAGACGACCGTGACGCCTGTGACGTGGCTGCTCATCCCGTTCGCGACGGGCATCCTGGCGAGTGTCTGGGGCTGCTTCGCGGGGCGACGGCGTCGAAGGAACATCTGGAGGGACGTGGACCGCTACGACCGCCTCCGGGCAGCACTGTCCCGCGGGGCCTCCTAGGGGGTGTCCTGGCGCGTACCCCATCGGGTGGCACACGGCGTGGACCAGGGCGCGCGCGATGCGGGGTGAGGGTCGCTATGGTCGCCCCATGGCATCCGCGCGCTCGGTCCTGATCGACATCGACGGGGTCCTCACCGTCTCGTGGCGGCCGCTGCCCGGCGCGGTGCAGGCCCTGCGGGAGATCCGCGCGGCGGGGTTCCCGGTCGCGCTGCTGACCAACACGACGTCCCGCACGCGCGCGTCGATCGCCGACACCCTGGCGTCGGCGGGTTTCCCCGTCGGGGCGGACGACATCCTGACCGCGCCCGCGGTCACCGCCGCGCACCTCGCCGCACTCCTGCCCGGGGCGCGCTGCGCCCTGCTGAACAGCGGTGACATCGCGGAGGATCTGACCGGCGTCACCGTCCTCGACGTCTTCGACGCCGGCTCCGTCCCGGACGTCGTCATCGTCGGCGGGGCCGGTCCCGAGTTCGACTACACCGCGCTCAACCGGGCCTTCGGGCACCTGCAGCGGGGGGCGCGGCTGGTCGCCATGCACCGCAATCTGTACTGGCGTACGGACGACGGTCTGCAACTGGACTCCGGGGCCTTCCTGTTGGGACTGGAGGCGGCCGCCCGGACCGAGGCGGAGGTCACCGGCAAGCCCTCGCGCGCGTTCTTCGAGGCGGCGCTGACGCACCTGGGGGCGGCCGCGGAGGAGGCGGTGATGGTCGGCGACGACATCGAGTCGGACGTCCTGGCGGCGCAGCGCGCCGGTGTCACCGGAGTGCTGGTCAGGACCGGCAAGTACCTGCCGGAGACCGAGCGGGACGCGAGCGGACGGCCCGACCACGTCGTGGACTCCATCGCGGACGTGCCCGCGCTGCTGAACCGCCTGGCGCGGTGACGGCCGCTCGCCCAGGGGGTGTCGTTTGGATCACCGCGGGTCCGCGACCCCTGGCACGGCACCTCGCCGCGTTGTCGCATCACCCGAGTACGCCCGGTACGCGGGTCATGCTCCGCCTTGCGATGCACCGCACCATGCGCCGCG